>JAYTOR010000085.1:0-39989 GCA_043747685.1 Actinomycetota bacterium | reverse complement strand
GGCCGCCACCTGCACCACGCCCAACAAGGTGAAGCTGCAGCTGCAGTGGGTCACGCAGGCCCAGTTCGCCGGTTACTTCGCCGCGGTCGACAAGGGCTTCTACAAGAACAACTGCCTCGATGTCGAGATCGTCGAAGGAGGCGTCGACATCGTCCCGCAGACCCAGCTCGCCACGGGCGCAGTCGATTACGCCCTTGCGTGGGTGCCGAAGGCGCTCGCGTCCCGTGAGGCCGGCGCGGGCATCACCGACGTCGCCCAGATCTTCGCCCGTTCCGGCACGCTGCAGGTCAGCTTCAAGGACAAGAACATCGCCGGCGCGGCCGATCTGAAGGGCAAGAAGGTCGGCAACTGGGGCTTCGGCAACGAGTTCGAGATCTTCGCAGCACTGTCGAAGAACGGTCTCGACCCGGCGAAAGATGTCACCCTCGTCGCCCAGCAGTTCGATGTCAGCGGCTTGCTGAACGGCGACATCGATGCCATCGAGGCGATGAACTACAACGAGTACGCGCAGGTCCTCGAAGCGACGAACAAGGCGACGGGCAAGCAGTACACGGCAGCTGACCTCAACGTCGTCAGCTATGAAAAGGAGGGCGTCGGCATGTTGCAGGACGCCATCTGGGCTGATCAGACGAAGCTGTCCGATCCCGTCTACTGCGGCGAGGCCGTTGCCCTGGTGCAGGCGTCGCTCAAGGGTTGGGCGTACTGTCGCGACAATGTCCAGGCGTGCCGCGACATCGTCATGAAGCAGAGCCCGAAGTACGGCGGCTCGAGCCATCAGCTGTGGCAGATGAACGAGGTCAATGCCCTCGTCTGGCCGTCACCAGACGGTGCGGGCGTGATCGACAAGGCGGCGTGGGATCAGACGATCAAGATCTCCGCCGGAACCAAGAACGACCTCGGCAAGACGGTCCTGACGAAGGACCCGGACCCGGAGTCGTACACCAACGACATCGTCACCGCAGCAACCAAGAAGCTTGCAGGCACCGATCTGGTCGGCAGCAGCTACAAGAAGGAAACGCTGACGGTCTCGGCCGGCGGCAACTGAGCGAACATAGTCAGTTCAGTGTTGGTGCAGTTCGCCGTCGCTGCGACGCCGTTGTGATGACGGTGAACTGCACCAACGCTCGCACAATCGAAGCAATGCGACGGGACGAGTAGGGGAACAGCAATGACAGACACCGTAGTAACGAAGCCGATGTCGCAGGCCAAGGCCAACGACCGGGCACACGTTTTTCATTCATGGTCGGCACAGGGTCTCATCGATCCGGTGGTCCTCGCCGGCGGTGAGGGCGCGACATTCTGGGACGAGGACGGCAAGCGCTACCTCGACTTCTCCAGCCAACTCGTCAACCTCAACATCGGTCACCAGCACCCCAAGTTGGTCGCGGCGATCCAGGCGCAGGCGGCAACGCTCTGCACCGTCTCACCGGCGTTCGCCAACGACGTCCGGAGTGAGGCAGCCCGATTGATCACCGATCGGGCGCCAGGCGACCTCGAGATGGTGTTCTTCACCAATGGCGGGGCGGAAGCCAATGAGAATGCCATACGGATGGCCCGCCTGCACACCGCCAAGCACAAGATCATGGCGACGTATCGCAGCTATCATGGCGCAACGAACGGCTCGATCGCCCTGACCGGCGACCCCCGGCGCTGGGCGAGCGAACCGGCGATGAACGGCGTCGTCCACTTCTGGGGGCCGTATGCCTACCGGTCCGCGTTCCACGCGACGAACGACGCCGAAGAGGGAGCGCGGGCGCTCGCCCACCTCGCCGACACGATCATGGTCGAAGGGCCTGGCACCATCGCCGCCATCATCCTCGAATCCGTTGTCGGAACGAACGGCATCCTCGTACCGCCGGACGGCTATCTCGCCGGCGTTCGGGCGCTCTGTGATCAGCACAACATCGTGATGATCTGCGACGAGGTCATGGCCGGATTCGGTCGATGCGGCGAATGGTTCGCCGTCAATCATTGGAATGTCGCACCCGACCTCATCACCTTCGCCAAAGGGGTCAATTCCGGCTATTTGCCGCTCGGTGGAGTGATCATCTCCCGACGCATCGCCGACACCTTCAAGGAGCAGGCGTACCCCGGAGGCCTGACCTACTCCGGCCATCCACTCGCCTGCGCATCAGCAGTTGCCAGCATCAACATCTTCGAAGAGGAAGGCATCATCCAGCGTGCCCGTGATCTCGGCAGGAACGTCATCGGGCCGGCACTCGAGAAGTTGAAGGACAAGCACCCCTCGATCGGCGAGGTTCGTGGCCTCGGCTGTTTCTGGGCGATCGAACTGGTCCGCAATCGCGGCACACGTGCGCCGCTCGTGCCGTTCAATGCCGCCGGCCCAGCGGCAGCGCCGATGAACGCCGTCGCCGCAGCTTGCAAGGCCGAAGGTGTGTGGCCGTTCATCCACTTCAATCGCATGCACGTCTGTCCACCACTGATCATCTCGGAAGCAGACTGCAACCGCGGCCTCGAAATCATCGATCACGCCCTCGACGTCGCCGACAGCTACGTCAGCTGAACTGCGGTGGCTGACACTCGTGCTGAGTGTCAGCAGCCAGTGGGTCAGTCGTGGGTGTGATCGTCGTGGTCGTCGTTGCCCTCTTCTTCAGGCTCGATCGCTTCGAGAAAGGCGTCGATGTCCTCGTCGTCGCCGCCGACCAGCCAGATGACGGTCTGACCGGCGTCTTCGCCTTCTTCTTCAGTCCATGGCAGGACGGTGTCGAGCGCATAGCGGTCGACGGTGATGTCTTCGACCTCGTCGGAGACGGGGGCGATCACGGCCACTTCGACTTCGGAGTCCGCTGGCTGCTTCTTCAAGATTTCGATCAGCTCAGAAACGAGCATCTGGTCACCGTCTTTCGTGGGAGGTGTTCATTTCGGTCGCCGCAGTGTAGGCCACGAGATGCGCCGATCAGAGAGACGACTCGTCCAACCACTGCGGAGCCTTCTCCAACAGGAACAGGCTCACGTCTCCGCACCGATCGAGGACATCACAGAACGCCTCGTCGTTGTTGCTGTAGATGTCCGCCAGCGACACCGGGACCCGTGCAGTGACCGACAGGCTGCGTTCCGGGGCATCGGTGACGGATGGGAACGAGTCGATGGCCGACACTTCGATCGGCAGTGTGACCGTACCGACGCCGGCGAGCTCGGTTGCGAGAATCAACAGATCCGGGGGGTGCGGCAGCGGTGGAAGGGTCCACGTGAACTGCAGCGGAAACGAGAAGTCAGCTGGCGGTTCGGCCTCGGGGTCGTCCTGTTCGATGACCTTGTCCTCGAAACCGAGCAACGCCCTGGGATCGACCTCCAGCGCCAGATGGAGGTCGATGGGGCCATTGCAGGCCTCTTCCGGATGCAGATCGACTTCCCACAATTGCCTGAGCGAGTAGGTCTCGACGAAATGGCGCTCGTCATGGACGTGGAATCCGTGATCGATGGCGTGGCTCTTGAGGTCAGCTACGAATCCGGCGACATCGATAACTGCCACATTTGCTCCCGGTCAAGTGTTGGGTCGGCCCAACGAATCGGTCAAGCCTGCCAGCATCGTGCCCCATTTGGCTACCGTCGAGGTGTGATCGATGGTTCTGAGGTTCTGACCGTGCTGCAACGCTGTGCCGACGCAGTGAGCGCCGCGTTGGCAACGGTGACGGATTGGGGTGCTTCCGGGAGACGCGAATCTCAGTACGCCGCTGACCTCGTCGTCGACGACGCTGCGCTCGGCGTGCTCCGCTCGGCTGGATTCGGCATCCTCTCGGAGGAGAGCGGACTCGAGGGTGGCGACAGGCCGATCGTCGTCCTACTCGACCCTCTCGACGGCTCGACGAACGCCTCGCACGGCGTCCCGTGGTTCGCGACGTCGATGTGTGCGCTGGACAGCGCAGGACCGATTGCCTCGTTGGTGGTCAACCAGTCGAGTGGGGTGCGCTATTCGGCGATTCGCGGGATCGGGGTGTGGCGTGACGGCGAGCTGTTGACGCCACGCCATCCACCCGCAGGTTCGATGTCCGATGCGATGGTGGCGCTGTCGGGCCTGCCACCACGCCACCTCGGCTGGCGGCAGTTCAGGGCGTTCGGCGCATCGGCACTCGACATCTGCCTGGTCGCAGAGGGTGTCATCGACGGCTTCATCGACTGCAGCCCGAACGCGCACGGTGTGTGGGACTACGCAGGGGCCTTGCTGATCCTCGGAGAAGCAGGCGGGGCGATCGCCGACGCCGAAGGTCGCCAGCTGCTGATTCGTGATCACGATGCCAGGCGTACTCCGGTGGCGGCGAGGACCACGGCATTGCTCGACGAGATGCTCGCCGCCCGCCGCACGTTCTGACCACGACCGGACCAATGGTGTTGAAAGATATTCTGTGGACCGCTTTGCACCGCCGGCGGTGCAAAATTGGACTCAGTTTCTTTGGGCGTCAGGCAGGGAGGAGCGCTTCGATCGCTTCGAGCACGGCCGGATCGTCGGGTGCCGTCATCGGGCTGAATCGTGCGGCAACGGTGCCGTCGGGTCCGATCAGGAACTTCTCGAAGTTCCAACGGATATCACCGGTATGGCCCTCTGCATCAGCAGTCGCTTCCAGCGCCGCATAGAGCGGGTGCTTGGACTCACCGTTGACATCGATCTTCTCGCTCATCGGGAAGGTCACCCCGTAGCTCGTACTGCAGAATGTCTCGATCTCCTCGGCGCTGCCTGGCTCCTGCGCGCCGAACTGGTTGCACGGGAAGCCGACGACACTGAAACCCTTGCCGGAGAACTGCTCGTGAATCTGTTCGAGTGCTGTGTATTGCGGCGTGAGACCGCACTTCGAGGCGACGTTAACGAATAGCGCGACCTTGCCGGCGAGTGCGCCGAGGAGGTCCGGCTGGCCTTGGAGGGATTCGATCTGGTTGTCGTAGATGCTCATGACATGCTCCTGAAAATCGTGCTGGCAAGTGGCGGCCACGGTATCCGCTCCTGCCGGCGAGGCGTCGATCGGAGGTCGATCGTCAGGGGACTCGTACGCTGTCCGACGTGACGAACGTGTTGACGACTTTGACTGCTGGAATGGCCATTCCGTACGGCGGAAATCGGTTCGCCACCGTGTCGGCAGCGTTGGCGTCATCGTTCGCCGCCGGCGATCACCTCGTCGTCGAGCAGTCGAGCGGGGATCTGCTGCATATTCCGGAGGCGACGCACCGTCAGACAACCGCTGCGGTGTCAGCGGCGCAAGCGGCGTTCGAACTGTTGAGCGCCTGCAGCGATGAGCAGATCAGCGACTTCTTCGTGCGGTTCGCCGACGCCCTGGACGACGATGCCGTCTTCGGTCCGATCGACGCAGCGAACACCAGGGATGTCGCCGTTGCTGAATCCAGCGGCAGGTCGACCACCCGTCTGATCCTCTCGACGAAGATGCGCGGCGAGATGATCGCCGGTCTGCGCGGGTGGGCGACGCAGCCCGGCGGTCGAGACGACATCATCGACGGCGTCGAACACGAAGGGTGGTCGGTTGCCCAGCACACAGCGCCGCTCGGTGTCGTGGGCTTCGTCTTCGAGGGGCGCCCGAACGTATTTGCCGACGCCACGGGCGTCCTCCGGAGCGGCAACACGGTCGTCTTCCGTATCGGCAGCGATGCGCTCGGCACAGCACGGGCCATCATCGAACATGCCGTCAGGCCTGCACTCGAGGTGTCCGGTCTTCCGGCCGGCTCAGTCGTGCTGATCGACTCCCCGGCTCGTGCCGCCGGGTGGGCGCTGTTCTCCGACAAACGAGTTGCGCTGGCGATCGCCAGAGGCTCCGGGGCCGCTGTTGCACAGCTCGGTGCCGTTGCCCGCCAAGCGGGTGTTCCTGTCAGCCTTCACGGCACCGGCGGAGCATGGCTCGTCGCAGCAGTTTCCGCCGACGCCGTTCGCTTTCGCCAGGCGGTACTTCACTCGCTGGATCGCAAAGTCTGCAACACGTTGAATGTCTGCTGCATCGTTCGATCCCGGGCGGCGGAACTGATTCCGGTCTTCCTCGACTCTCTGACGTCCGCTGCCGCTGCGCGGTCGACCGAGCCGCGCCTCCACGTCGTGGCAGGGAGCGAGACGTTCCTTCCGGCCGACCTCCTCGATCGCCGATCGGTGGTCATGCGCGCCGGTGGACGCGTGGACGAGCCGTTCGCCGATCTGATCGCAATCGACGAACTGGCCACCGAATGGGAGTGGGAATCGAGCCCGGAAGTCGCGCTGGTCGTCGTCGATTCGGTCGCCGACGCCGTTGCGCTGTTCAACAACTACAGCCCGCATTTCTCCGCCAGTCTCATCGCCGACGAACGAGTCGAGCAGGATCGGTTCTGGGCAGCGGTGGACGCTCCGTTCGTCGGCGACGGCTTCACCCGTTGGGTCGATGGTCAGTTTGCCCTCGACCGACCGGAACTCGGGCTGTCTAATTGGCAGAACGGCAGGCTGCTGGCGCGCAGCGGCATCCTGTCCGGCAACTCGGTGTATACCGTTCGGCTCCGTGCACATCAGTCGGACATCGGTCTGCACCGCTGACGGTGTCGACCGCGAGAGCGTGCGCGATCAGTCAGGCCGACGGCGCGAGCGACGGTCGGCGCGATACCTTCATGACGATGCTGCGTCGGGCGACTCTGGTACTGGTCGTCGCTGTGTCGATGACGCTTGCCGCGTGTACCCAGACGTCCCCCGGGGTCAGGGCTACCCCGCCGGCATCGACCGTGCTGGCGGGCGCGCCGCAGACGGGCACGGCACCGACGTCGCAGACGCAGCCTGCCAACTCGACCTCGAACTCGACCACGGCGTCGCCGGACCCGTCGATCACCGCGCCGCTGACGTTCCCGGCAGCAGGAACAACGGACGCCGGCGGTTCGACCGCCCAGGCGACGACGTGTCAGACGATCCCGCTCGACCAGCCGGCTTCTACTGTGCCGCGGTCCAATGCCCCGCCGTCGACCGTCGACCCCAGCGGTGATGGCATCGGCGACGCACTCTTTCCCGATCTCGGCAACCCTGGCGTCGATGTGCAGCACTACGACGTGGCACTCGACTATGAGCATTCGAACAGGGCACTCTCCGGGTTCGTCAGCGCGACGATCACCTTCTCGCAGCCGATGACGGCGTTCGATCTCGACGCTGCGCAATCGGTTGGCGTCAGCGCAGTGACGGTTGACGCAGCGACGGCGACGTTCACACATGTCAGCAAAGAGCTGCGCATCACGCTCCCGGTTCCGGCGCCCGCCGGATCGACACATGTCGTGGTGGTGGCGTTCACCACCGCCCAACAGGGCCGCGAAACGGTGGGGCTGCTCCCGAGCGGCTGGTTTGACACCGACGCAGGTTCGTACAACCTCAACGAACCGGACGGCGGTCGCCAGTGGATGCCATCGAATGATCATCCGTCGGACAAAGCCACGTGGAAGTTCGCCATCACCGTTCCCGCTGGCGTGACGGCGATCGCCAACGGGGCGCTCATCAGTCACGACACATCAGGCACGAGCGTCACGTGGGTCTGGCAGGAATCACGACCGATGAGTAGCTACCTCGTGCAGGTGATCACCGGGGCGTATGACATCGTCGACGGAACAGGGCCACACGGATTGCCGTTGCTCAGTGCCGTCCTGACAAAAAGTCGGGCCACCTTCCAACCGTACCTCGACGGCATCAGCGACGAGATCAGCTTCTTCGAGCAGTACTTCGGACCGTTTCCGCTCGATCGTTATGGGATCGCCGTGACCGACAGTGCCGGCGGACTGGCGATGGAGGATCAGGAGCGATCGATGTTCTCCCGCGACGACCTGCGCGGCGGCCTCGGCCTCGAGGAGCAGCTCATTCTCTCGCACGAGCTGACGCACCAGTGGTTCGGCGATGCGGTTTCGCCCGCTCGTTGGAAGGACGTGTGGCTGAACGAGGGTTTCGCGACATACGGCCAGTGGCTGTGGCTCGACCACGTCGGTCTGATGTCGCTCGACAAGTCGGCTCGGAATGCGCTCGCCACACCACGCCAAGAATCACCTGCCGACCCGACAGTGGACGGACTGTTCAGCGGCGACGTCTACGACGGCGGGGCGATCGTATTGCAGGCATTGCGACGCCAGATCGGCGATTCGATGTTCTTTGCAGTGTTGCGACAGTGGGTGACGGAGAACAACGGGACATCACGGACCACCGAACAGTTCATCTCGCTGACCGAGCACGTGTCCGGCCAGGACCTGAGCGACTTCTTCCGACAGTGGCTGTTCTCCGTCGAACTCCCGAGTGCCCTGCCGTGCTAGAGCCGCCGAAGTTCAGACCTTCGCCGTGGGCTGCGCCGAACTCCCCCCCTGGGTGGTTTGCGCCGGATGTCCACGATGGTTCGGCACCGGCCGAGTCGCTCCCCACGATGCCGCTGCCGGCGGCCTACTTCGCCATCGTCGTTGTCGTGGTCGCGCTCGTTGTCGAGCGGGTGCTGCTGCAGATCGTCAGTGGGCATCTTCCGCTCGCTGGGCTGGTGGCGATATCGACGGTCGTCGGGTACGGACCGATGGTCGCCTACCTCCTGTGCGCCAGTCGTCGCTGGGGCACGGGGAGTTTCGCTGACGACTACGGCTTCAGGATCCGCTGGATCGACGCTGGTTGGGGCCCACTGGTTTGGCTGTCGGCGTTCGTCGCCGAGATCGTTGTCGGAGCGATCGTCATCGCCACGAAGATCCCGTTGAAGTCGAACACCACTGGGCTGAAGACGTTGCGCGGACACCATGACGTGCTCCTGGCAGTCGCCATCAGCGCAGTGATCGCTGCGCCATTCGTCGAGGAACTGATCTTCCGTGGGCTGATCATGCGCAGCTTCCTCTCCTCGATGCCGACGGCGTTGGCGATCGGCCTACAGGGCGCGCTGTTCGGCCTCGCCCACATCGGTCCGGAACGCGGGCTCGGCAATATCGGATTGGTGATCCTGCTCGGTTCGATCGGCGCGGTATTCGGCGGTGCCGCCTATCTGCTGCGGCGAATAGGGCCGACGATTCTTGCCCACGCGATGCTCAACGTCGTCGCCCTGATCCTGTCGGTGTGGGTCGTCAGGAGCTGACCGTCTGCCCGCCAAAAACCCGCAGAACCGGTCCCTTCGACTAGGCGACTGTTTCGTCGGCGAGCCACAGTTGGCGAACTGCTGACTCCGGATCGGCGAGCACCGGCGAATGGACATCGAACTGCTTCGTCGCCCGTGTTCCGGCCTCGTACGCCGGCCAGCCGGGATCTCCGGCAGCGGCGAAACCGAGCACAGCTCCGGACACTGCATCGGCGACCGCAAGACGGTCTGGGCTCGTTCCCGTGAACATGTCGACGTTCTGGCGATCGAGATTGTGGAACGTGAACGGCAGATCGAGGGCGTGGCATGCCCCGAGTCCACCGCCGAGCGCCGGCGTCGGCCACGTGAACCAGTACATCCACGTCCGGTTGGACTGCTCGATCCGCCGCTGCGCAAGCCGCCATGCAGGAGCGCGGAACGTTTCGTCGGTGACCATCGCCGCTGACAGCCGCGCCGGGGTGTCATGGCTGCGGAACTCGTTGTACAACTCGACCGCCCGAACCGCGCGAGCTTCGCCGAACGTCCTGTTGGCGCGGCTCAGCAGTCCGGCAGCATCGAGATTGCGGGTCTCCGGATCGAATTGTGCGTACAGCAGCATCTCGTCGCGATTGGTGCCGATCAGCAGCGGGATCGGGTTGCGCACGGCACCGTCCAGCGGATCACCGTCGAACAGCGAGCCCGTCGGTGACGGGGAGAACGACGTGACCCCGAGGACGAAATTGCTGAGCAGCGACGCCTGTGCCTGCAGGAGTTGTTCGACCGGCAGCGTCAGCAGTCCGTCGATGGAGACGCCGGTTGCTGCTACGAATTGCTCAGCGGCTTCGTGGGAGCGTTCCGCAGTGCGCAGTTGCGTGAGCGATGGGCTCATCGCTATCGCTCGATGGAACAGTCCGTGACTCGCCGACGATCCGAGCAGGGCAACGACGCTCGCGCCGCCGGCAGATTCGCCGAAGACAGTGACATTGTCCGGATTTCCTCCGAAGGCGCCGATATTGTCCTGAATCCACTGAAACGCGGTGAGCTGATCGAGTAGTCCGAGGTTCCCGGCGTCGGCGAATTTGGCGCCGGCCAGCGAACCGAGGTCGAGAAAGCCGAGCGCCCCGAGTCGGTAGTTGATCGTCACCACGACGACGTCTCCGCGACGTGCGAGCGACGAGCCGTGGTACCACGACATCGCCCCGCCACCGCTGGTGAACGCCCCGCCGTGAATCCAGACGAGCACCGGCCGGCGGCCATCATCGGCTGACGGCGTGTAGACGTTGAGGAAATGGCAGTCCTCTGACATCGCCAAGTCGCCCGCCCCGAGCATCTGCTCGATCGGGCTGAGTAACTGCGGTGCCTGGGCACCGTAGGTCAGTGCTTCGATCGTCTCGTCCGAGTCAGCGACGGGTATCGGCGCCATGAACCGCTCAGCCGTTGCGAAACGGATGCCCGCAAAGACTGCGGTGTCGTTGAACTCGGTGCCGAGATACGTGCCGGTGCGGGCCGTCGCCCTGACCGTCGGAGTCGCCTTGATCTTCGGAATCGCCATAAAACGACGGTAGCGGCACTTTCCCGTAGGCTGCTCGCCGTGCCGGGCGACTCTCAGCAGATCAACAGGCTCGCTGGCGGTCGTCGCTTCGTGGCTCGCCGACATATGCAACTGAAGGCCGCTGGACGACGAGCAGCGGGTGAAGCCATCCACCGCACGTGGGAGTTGATCGGGCTGTACGGGGCGGTCGGCCCGGACACGGTGCGCGGCCGTCGCTTCGGACGATTCGGCGCCGGCAGCGTCATCTGCTTCCCGCCGAACACGATCTTCAACGAGCGCTACATCCACATCGGTGCCGGCACGATGATCGGGCCGCAGGTGACGTTGTCAGCTGGGATGATGCCAGGGCAGCAGTGCCTCACCGACCCGGTCGTGAGGATCGGTGATCGGTGCCTGATCGGCAAGGGCAGCGGCATCGTCGGGCATCTCGGGATCGAGATCGGCGACGACGTATGGACAGGACATCACGTCTATATCACCGACCAGAACCACGGCTACGAGGATGTGACGAGGCCTATTTCGCAGCAGACGATGCCGGAACGAGCGGTCACGATCGGCGACGGTTCGTGGCTCGGATACGGCACGGTGGTGCTCCCCGGCGCACGGATCGGCAGACACGTGACAGTCGGTGCCAATTCGGTGGTGGCGGGTGAACTCCCCGACTTCTGTGTCGCCGTCGGGTCACCCGCGAAAGTCGTTCGCCGCTACGCCAACGGTAAGGGTTGGCAGCGCACCGACCTCGTGTAGGCCGGTGTGTCCGGCCGGCCCTATGTGAGCGGGATTGTCGAGCAGGCAGCCATATTGTTCTGATCGGCGATCACGCCGATGAAGTCGGAGATCGGCGCATTGTCGATCTGCGTCTCTCCGAACTTGGTCGTCGTGCCGGCGATCAGTCCCGTGGCATAGTTCACACGGTCCTGAAGGAAGGTGTGCCAGTCGCCGAGCCACTTCGAGACGATCGTCCTGCCGACGATGGACGTTGGTGGAGTGGCGGCGAGCGTGTCGAGCATCTTGGTGATGATCACGTTGCCTTCGGCGACGGATTCACCCCGGGCTCTGAGACCGCCGGGAGTGTTGTCCGCAGGATTGACGAACGGCAGCGCGGCGATCTGTGCGTTGGCCGCTGCGCAGGTTTTCTCAGCGGACGTCGTCCAGGCAGTGTCTTCGATGGTGCCGGCAGCGTTCTTCGGTGCCAAAAGGAAGATGTAGGCCCACATCACGAGGATCAGGGCGATGCAGACGATGATGATCGGCTTGATCCAGTTTCGGCGCCGCTCGACACTGACCTCGAGCCGCTCGACGACATTCATCGACTTCATCAGTAGGACAGATCGATCGGCGCAGTGGGCGAGTTCACATCCATCAGCCTCGCAGTGATTTCGATGGTTCGCTCAACAGGGAGCCGCAATTGTGGTCGCTGCTGGGAGAGGTCAGCGCGAAAGTGGAGGTCGTCGAGACCCTCCGTCGAGCAGGCTGGTGAATTTCAGCATCCTGTCAGTCCTGCGTCACGATGTCGGTGGTGCCGGACGGTAGCAGGCGACGAGTTGCAGCGTCGCTCCAACGACACCGACGATCGCTGCGATCCCGGCACCCCACCACTGCTGGACATCCCAGTCGAGCGCATGGTCGATCGACCACTGTCCTGCGCCGATCGTGGCGAGCGCGAATGCTGCGAAGGCGATACTTGCGCAGTACTCCCAGCCCTGGCCAGGCTTGAAGATGAAGAAGCCATTGTGGCGATGGGCGACGACGATGGCGACGATCATCAGGGCGATGATCGCACCAGCGCACAGCGGAGTCAGGAAGCCGGCAGCGAAGCCGACCCCGGCGCCGATCTCGGTGAAGGCGGCCATGTAAGCGTTGAGTTTCGGCGGCTTCATGACGATGCTCGAGAACCAGCCGACCGTGCCGTTGATGCCTCCTTTTCCGAACAGCTTGTTGTAGCCGTGGCAGGCGAGGAAGAGGCCGAAGACGAGCCGGAGGACGAGGAGCCCGAAATCTGCGTGATGCACGTCGTCCACCGTACGTGAACCGCGAGTGCACGGCGGCATGGGCGGTGCCGACCGCGAAATCCGACCGTGGAAATCTCGTTCCATTTGATAGAACCGAGGTGTGTCTACGGGGGAGCAGTCAGTCAGCGCGCCCCCTGGCAGAGGGACCTATCGGCGTGGTGCGTCGCTCATCGCCCATCACGTTCGTCTGCATCCTGCAGCATTCGCCACGGCGGTGACAGGTGCTGCGCTGTTCGCGGTGTGCACGGTCGCGTCGACGATCGTCGTCCAACGCGTCACCGACAATGTCATCCTGCCCCGATTCGATCAGGGTCACGTACGTACCGGCGCAGTGGTCGGCGGCGCGTTGGCGATCGTCATCATCGGCGTAATCGGTGCGGTCGGCGTCGTCGTGCGCCGCTCGTTCGCCGGTATCACGACGCAGCGAGTCGGCCAGACGATGTCGGGTCAGATCATCGCCAAACTGCAGCGCCAGCCACTCAGTTGGTACCAGCAGGAGCAGACGGGCGACCTCGTTGCCCGCGCCGGCGTCGACGTCGAAGCGGCGATCAATATCCTCGGTCCGCTGCCCTTCGCCAGCAGCACGGTGCTGTTGATCGTGCTGTCGTCCATCCGACTCTTGAGCACTGACCTGATCCTCGGCGGCGCCGCCGTGATGCTCTTCCCGCTGATCGTCATCCTCAACACGGTGTACCAGCATCGCGTCGAGCGCTTCTATGACGATGCGCAACATCACCTCGGTCGGCTTTCGACGGCGGTCTACGAGAGTTTCGACGGTGTCATGGTCGTCAAGGCGTTCGGCGCAGAAGGGCGCGAGACCGAGCGGCTGGCGAGCATCGCCGGCAGCCTTCGGGCCTCACGGATGCAGGCGGTCTCCCTCAGGGCGACGTTCGAAACGCTGCTCGATGCGCTTCCGACGCTCGCCAATATCGGGCTGCTCGTACTCGGCGCACTTCGCATCCGTCAGGGTGCCCTGACGATCGGTGACATGACGAGTTTCATCTTCATGTTCACGTTGCTGGTGCTACCACTGCGCCTCATCGGCTTCGCCCTCTCGGAACTTCCGCACTCGCTCGCCGGATACGACCGTGTCCGATCAGTACTCGACGACGCAGAACTTCCTGATCCCGCTCACTCGATCGTCGTCCTCGAGCTCGCCGGCGGTGTCCGCCTGAGCGATGTTCACTTCAGTTTCGAGGACGATCGGGACGTGCTCAGCAGCGTCGATCTGATCGCGCCGGCCGGAAAGACGCTCGCGCTCGTCGGTACAACGGGTTCGGGAAAGACGACGTTGCTCGAATTGATTGCCGGCCTGATGCCGGCAGCATCCGGCACCGTTGGCCGCGAGCCCGGTCGCTGCTGTCTTGTTTTCCAGGAACCGTTCCTGCTGGCGACGACACTGCGCGACAATCTGACGCTCGGTGCCACCTTCGATCCTGCGGCACTCTCGATGGCGCTGGCGGCGTCGGAAGCGAACGAGTTCATCAGTGAACTGCCGGACGGGATCGACACCGTGGTCGGTGAGCGTGGCGTCAGTCTCTCCGGCGGGCAACGTCAGCGGATCGCCCTGGCCAGGGCATTGATCCGCCAGCCGAGCGTCTTGCTGCTCGACGACACGACGTCAGCGCTCGACCCGGGCACGGAAGGCAAGATCCTCTACAACCTCAAGCGCGACTTCTCGACGACGACGACCATCGTCGTCGCCTCGCGCCCTTCGACGATCGCGCTGGCCGACGAGGTTGCCTTCATCGAGTCCGGCCGCATCGTCGCCCAGGGTACGCACGAGTACCTGCTCGCCACGATCGCTGCCTACGCCGACCTCGTCGCTGCCTACGACGACGACCGCGCGTTGCTGTCGGAGGCGCCGACCGATGAGCCTGTCGCTGCGAGAGCTCCATGACCACCGTCAAGACGACCGAGGTCGAACAGCTCGGCGCCGTCAAGGCGATCAGCCGGGGCGTGAAGGCCGCTCCCGAGTTCGCCGTCGGCATCGGACGAACGGTGGCTTACGCGATGATCGGTGCCGTCGGACGGGTCACGGTGCCGATTCTCATCCAACAGGCGATCGATCGCGGTTTCAAAAAGGACAAGATCGATGTCGGACTCATCGGCGTCATCGCCCTGATCGGCGTCGCCGTCGTCATCATCACCTCGGTCGCTCAACGCGCAGCGGTCGCTCGCCTCGGCTATCGCAGCGAGGACGCGCTCTATAGCCTGCGAGTGCGTCTCTTCGAACACATCCATCGGTTGAGCCTCGCAGAACACGTCGACGAGCGCCGAGGTGCGCTCGTCTCGCGCGTCACTTCCGACATCGAGACGCTCAGTGATTTCTTCCGGTGGGGCAGTGTGGCCTGGCTGCTCGACGGCACGCTGATGATCCTCGTCGCCGGCGTGATGCTCGCCTACAACTGGGTGCTGGCGCTCGTTGCCTTCGTCGTCGCCGCACCGTTGATCTGGGTGCTACGTAAGGTCCAGGGCCGCCTCGTCAGGGCGTACGACAAATCTCGCAACGAGAACGCGGCGATGCTCGGAGCAGTGTCGGAACTGATCACGGGATCAGCGACGTTCCGTGCCTACGACGCCACCGTTGAAATGTCGCGCCGGGTACGCGGCTCGGCGAAACGACGTGCCGACGCACAGATCAAAGCCGGCGTGATCGGAGCCTTCCTGTTCCCGTCTGGAGCCGTCTTCTCGGCGATCACGATCGGCGGTGTCGTCTCCGTCGGCGTTGCCCTCGGGCCGAACAGCGGGCTGACCGCCGGTGCCTTGATCGGCTTCATCTTCCTGACGTACCGCTTCCTCGAACCGATCGCCGAGTTCACCGAGATCCTCGACCAGACACAGGCTGCCGTTGCCGGCTTCCGCCGGATCCTGGCGGTCCTCGACATTCCAGCTGGTCCGCCGGACGCGATCGACCCGATCCGGCTGCCATCAGAACCGCTCGGTGTCCATGTCCGTCACGTCGATTTTGCCTACCGGCCGCGTCCCGGTGCAGAAGACGTCGGGGAGATGGCATTGCGCGACGTCGACATCGACATCGCTCCCGGTGAGCGAATCGCGATCGTCGGCGCGACGGGCTCCGGAAAGAGCACGCTGGCGCTGTTGATCGCCAGGCTCGCCGACCCGACAGGCGGTGAGGTTTTCCTCGGCAACGTCGACCTGCGACGCGTCGCCAACGACGATCTGCGCAGGCGGTTGATGATGGTGCCCCAGGAACCGTTTCTGTTCGACGACACCATCGAGGCCAATCTCGCCTTCGCCCAGCCAGGCGTTTCGCAAGAGGGGATCGAGCAGGCTTTCGAGGAACTCGGTCTCGGTGATTGGCTGGCGTCGCTACCGACCGGTCTGGCGACGGAGGTGGGCGAACGCGGCACCCAACTTTCGGCGGGCGAACGTCAACTCGTCGCCCTCGCCCGGGCCTATCTGGCGCGTCCAGACGTGCTGCTGCTCGACGAAGCGACCTCGTCGGTCGACCCGCTCACCGAAACCCGCTTCGCCAGGGCGATGGACCGTCTCAGCGAGGGCCGAACGACGATCGCCATCGCCCATCGCCTGTCGACAGCGGCTCGCGCCGAACGAATCATCGTGATGGACCACGGCAGCAAGGTCGAAGACGGTAGCCATGCAGAACTATTGGCCGCTGATGGCACGTATGCCGGATTGTTCGAGGCCTGGTTGGCGGCGACAGGATCGGCGATCAACGGCGATGCCCCCGCTGCGGGCGTCGTCGGCCCGTAACCTCGGCGTATGCAGCTGCGGTACCGGCACTCCGTCATCATCTCCGTCATCATCTCCGTCGTGGCGATCGTCGGTGGGGCAGCATGCGGATCGACCACGGCGACAACGACGGCGACGGTGCCGCTTACGCAGGATCAGTTCATCCAACAGGCCGACGCGATCTGCAAAGCCGACACCGCAACGATCGCCGCCGCTGCCGTCGCGCTGGGAGACAGCCCGACAGTGCAGCAGCAACAGCAGTGGATCACCGGCACGGTCGTTCCGCTCTACAGCCACACCGCCGCCGCCGTCGGCGCGTTGACGCCGCCGAAGGAGATCGCCTCCAAGGTGACTGCCTGGCTGACGCAGTTCAAGCAGGCGATCACCGAGGCCAAATCGAACCCAGAAGCGATGCTGTCCGGTGCCGGGGCGATGCCAACGGTCTACCACCGAGCCATCGAACTCGGCCTCCAGGACTGCGGCCAGGCTCCGAAAAAGTGAGTTCGTGGAGTACTGTCTGAGTACGTGGAATTCGTACTCGTTCGTCATGGTCAGCCCGAATGGATCCGCGACGGGCTCAATGTCGACGACCCGCCGCTGACCGAACTCGGACATCAGCAGGCACAGGCGATGGCTGATTCGCTGGCCAGCGAGCGGTTCGACGAGGTTTTCTGTTCACCGCTGCACCGCGCCAGACAGACTGCAGCGCCATTGTTCCAGGCGCTCGGGCTCGACGAGAACGTCGATCCGTGGCTGGAGGAGATCCGCAACCCGATCTGGGGCGGAACGCCTGCGGAGAAGTCGGAGGAGGCCTACCGAGAGGAGTGGACTCGTCCTTCGCACGATCGTTGGCGGGGACTCGACTACATGGGCGGCGAACGCGTCGACAGCTTTGTCGAGCGCATCCACGAGGGCTGCGGGCTGTTCCTCGAAGAGCACGGCATCACCCCGGTCGACGACAGCCTGCCGGTGTGGAACATCAAGGATCCGGAGCAGCGCATCGCCCTCGTCGCCCATGCCGGGACGAACTCCGTCATCATCTGCCACCTGCTCGGCCTCGCCCCGACACCGTGGGAGTGGGAACGGTTCGTGATCAACCACGGATCGGTGTCTCGGGTCGAGGCGTTGAAGATGGGCAACGGGTACACGTTCAGCCTGACTCGCCTGTCGGAGGTCGAGTTCTTCACGCCAGAGCAGCGCACCCGCTAAATTGCTGAACTAATGCTGTTGCTCTGCTGAGCAGAATCAGCGAGCAGTTTGCGCCGTTTCACCGTATTCGGATACTCAGCCCACGCTGCCGTCACCTGCGTTCCGTCATCGCCGAAGCTGCGTGACCGACCGCTCCATCCCGACCGCCGCCGTCACCTGCGTTCCGCCAGCGCCGAATCTGCGTGACCGACCCTCCATCCCGACCGCCGCCGTCACCTGCGTTCCGTCATCGCCGAATCTGCGTGACCGTCCGTTGGCAGGCCCGCCGGACCCGTCAGAGCAGGGAGTGAGCGAGGGCTTGCCCGACGGAACGGTGCACTCCCGAGCCGGGATCGAAGGCGCGCTGGCGCCGGAGATCCCGTGCGAGGAACTCAAATCAGATCAGTGGAAGTCGGTGGCGGAGATCCCGAGCTCGGCGGCGGCGATGCGCCGGGCGTGGGCCAGTAGTTCGTTGCGGCTGATGACCTTGTCGTGGATCGTCAATTGCACACTCAGCCCATCGACCAGACCGGCGATACACAGGGCGGTTCCGTGCGGATCGTCGCATGTGAACTCACCGGCGGCGATTCCTTCGTCGATCACCCTTTCGATCAGATCGGTGGACTGGATGTCGAGTTCCTGGCTGATCGTGCGCATCTGCGGGTTGCGTAACGCCTCGCCCCACGAGTCGATCCACATCAGCCAGTCGACCTCGTCATGGTCAGGGATGTAGTTCTGCAGGACCCGATCGAACTTGGCGACAACGTTGGGCACTGACGCCAGGTCTTCCTCCAACGACTCCATTTCCTTGCGCGCCGCGTAGGCGAAGGCTTCGGCGAGCAGCTGTTCCTTTGACTCGAAGTGATAGTGGATCAGCCCGGTCGAGACGTTGAGTTTGTTGGCCACATCGGCGACGCGTGTCCCGGCGAAACCGCGTTCGATCACGACATCGCAGGTCGCCTCGAGGATCTCGGCGCGACGTTCTTCAACGGTCTGACGGCGCATGTTCACGGACGGCTCACGTTATCGAATTCCACTGGTACTGCGCCGGACGGTCTGATGCAATCGTCGGCCGCGGCGGCGAGTCGCCGGCCGGCGCTAGGACCAGTGAGTCTGCGGGCGCGGCTGCAACACGCCGTCGACGGTGATGTCGACCTTTTCGTTGTAGAAGCACAGCAGGTTCTCGATTTTCGGGATCTCCGGCAGCGGTGCCGGGTAGTACCAGACGATGTCGCGCGCGACCTCGTTCGACGAGGGATCTTCACTGGTTGCTACGTCGAAGTAGGCAGCGGTTCCCTTGTACGGGCAGCTCGTTGTCGTCGACGACGAACGTAACCGCTCGAGTCGCACGTCGACTTTCGGGATGTAGTACCGCGTCGGCAGGCTCGTTTCGAACAGCAGGTGCGGGCGGTGCGTGTCGGCGAGGACGACTCCGTCGAGCGACACCTCTACATGGCGTGACGACTGCAGGACGTCGACGCGATGGTACGGATCACGCGCATGGACGAAGACCTCCTCGTCCTCCTCGAACCAGCCGTCCATCTTGTCCCAGTAGAACGCCACGTAGTTCGCCAACTCGCTCACCTGCGGAAACGGAGTCGGGTATCCCCAGACGGCATCTTCGGCGCAACGATTGCCGACCTCGATAGACCAATAGACGGCGTCGCCCTTGCGCGGGCAGTGCGTCGATGTCAGGCTCCTCCGCAGAACATCCGCACGGACATCTGCCATTGGGATGTAGTAGATCGGCAGGTGGCCCTGCTCGAAGACATAGATGGCAGTTGTCGTGTCGGCAACGAACTGGCCGTTGAACAGCACGCGCAGTCGCCGGTTCAACGGTTCCGTGCGAACGGGGACTTCCTTCGATGTGGTCGGTGACAGATCGAGCATGCTCATCGTCGGTCCAACCGCCCGGCCGGGAGGATGATTCCCTTCGACGGTCCCTATTCGACGGTCCCTATTCGCCGCTCCCTATTCGCCGCTCCCTATTCGCCCTCGTCCTCGAGGTAGTACTCGATGCCGAGGTGGGTGATAGGGGCCTCGCCCATGATCCAGCGCAGTGTGTTCTTCAGCTTCGTCAACTGGATGAACAGGTCGTGCTCCGGATAGAGCCCCGGAGCGACCATCGGTGCCTTGTAGTAGAAGCTCAACCATTCCTGGATCCCGCCCATACCTGCACGTGCTGCAAGGTCGCTGAACAGCACCAGGTCGAGCGCCAGCGGGGCGGCGAGGATGCTGTCGCGGCAGAGGAAGTCGACCTTCAACTGCATGGGGTAGCCGAGCCAGCCGAAGAGGTCGATGTTGTCCCAGCCCTCCTTGTTGTCACCACGCGGCGGGTAGTAGTTGATCCGCACCTTGTGATAGACGTCGCCGTAAAGCGCCGGAAATTTCTCGGCGTCCAGAATGTGCTCGAGCACGCCGAGCTTCGATTCTTCTTTCGTCTTGAAGTTGTCGGGATCGTCGAGCACCTCGCCGTCACGGTTGCCGAGGATGTTCGTCGAATACCAGCCCTTGAGCCCGAGCATGCGCGCTTTGAGCATCGGCCCGAGGACCGTCTTGATCAACGTCTGGCCGGTTTTGAAATCCTTGCCGGAGATCGGGACGTTGTGCAGGGTTGCGTAGGTACGCAGCACGGGGATGTCGACCGTCAGGTTCGGGGCACCGTTGCAGAACGGCACACCTTCCTGAAGTGCCGCATAGGCATAGAGCATCGAGGGGGCGATGGTGTGGTCGTTGGCATCGATCGCCGCCTCGAACGCTTCGATCGAGGCATGCGTCGGTCCCGGTTCGAGGAATATCTCCGTGGATGCCGCCCACAGCATGACGAGGCGATCGACCTGCTTGTCCTCACGGAATCGGTTGATGTCTTCGCGAATGGCGTTGAGCATCGACCGTTTGTCGATGGTGTGCAGCGTGTTGTCGGCGTCGATCCGTTTGACGTATTCGTTGTCGAACGCCGCAGCCATCGGACGAACCTCGCGAAGTGCTTCCGAAATCGCCTCGAGGTGCCGGCCCGATTCGAGCACACCGGCGCGCTGGGCAGCGACGTAGGCATCGTCCGGGAATGGATCCCACGCGCCGAATACGATGTCTTCGAGCTTCGCAAGCGGTGCGAACTCCCTGATCAGCGGAGAGCGACCGTCGGTGCGCTTGCCCAGGCGGATCGTCCCCATCTGCGTGAGCGAGCCGATCGGCTCGGCGATGCCGCGCTTTGCCAGTTCTACCCCGGCGATCAGCGTCGTTGACACGGCACCGAGGCCGACGATGAGCACGCCGAGGCGCCCGTCCGCAGGCGCAACGGTGGGTGAGGGAACGTTGGTCATGAGATTCCTTAACAGGGTGCTGACTCGTATGCGTTCGTTGGTCGACAGCAGAGCCAAACCTTACTCGCCGTCGCCATGCCGAACGGGTTCTCTGTGATTGTCGGCGCATCGACGCTCCTTCGACAAGCGGGCGAAATAGCATTGCCTTGTTCCATGAAACGTTCGCTCACGCCCGTTGCCTACCGAAGGGTCACCCTCGTTGCGCTGGTGCTGCTCTGCATCATCGTCGTCACCGGTGCACTGGTGCGACTGACCGGATCGGGACTCGGCTGTAGCGACTGGCCGACGTGCAACGAGCAGCACTTCGTCGATGTCGGCACGGCTCATTCGGCGATCGAGCAGATCAACCGCCTGTTTACCGGGCTCGTCGTCGTCGCTGTCGCGATCGCTGTGCTCGGCGCACTCGTACGGGTTCCACGACGGCGTGACCTGACGTGGCTTTCCGTTTCGCTCGTTGTCGGGGTTTTCGGCCAGGCCGTCGTCGGTGGAGTCGTCGTCAAGACGAAACTCAACCCTGTCGCTGTCCAACAGCACTTCCTACTGTCGATGGTGATCGTGGCAGCGGCGATGGTGCTGTATCACCGTGCCGGAGAGCCGGACGACGCACCCAGCGCAACGGTCGTCGACGTGAGGACGCGGCAGTTGACGTGGCTCGTGACGACCGGCAGTGCGCTGGCGATCATCACCGGAACGATCGTGACGGGGACCGGTCCGCATAGTGGCAGTGTCGACGGCAAGCCCGTTCGCCGTTTCGGGCTGCACATCAGCGACGTCGCCAGGCTGCACAGCGGTGTCGTGCTGATCACCATCGCCGTCGCGTTGGCGCTGCTGTGGCGCGTCCGCAACACCGCAACGCGCGCAATCATCGAGCAGGCGCTCGGTGCGTGGATCGGTCTCGCCCTGCTGCAGGGCCTGATCGGGTACACGCAGTACTTCAGCGGGATTCCCGTCTTCCTCGTTGCGGTCCATGTGACCCTGGCAACGGGTCTGTGGCTGGCAGCAGTCAACCTGGCACTGACGACCCGTCAGTCGAACCTCGTGGCGTCGAAATCGTCACCGTCATCGTCGACATCGCCCGTTTCGTCGAGCACGATGACGGCGTGACGATCTGTCGGCGATGTGTGCTCCGCCGCTGGATAACTGATCGTCACGGTCACCGGACCTGCCGAGAGCAGCTCGGCGAGGCGATCCGACAACTCGGTGATCGTGCCTCGAGGCAGCGGCTCGACCAGTGGTGACGTTGGATTCGACGCTGCGAGAGCAGGGGCTGCGGGACCGATCTGCTTGCCACTCTGCTTCGCACGTACTGCCTCGACCATCGCCAGTTCGCAGCGGGCAGGATCCCGCAGGTTCTTCAACTCCTTGAGGCCCGACAACTCGTTCGCCGAGTCGATCGAGAGGGTGGCGAAACCGAGCAAGCGACCCATGAACGACGCTTCGTATCGAACGTCGGTGACTTTGACCCACGGGATCCAGGCGTTCGAGCGCCGGAGTACGCCGCTCATGCGCATCACGCGAAAGTTGGTCAGCACGTACCGTGTATACAGCTGCGTGGCCCGCTGGAGGAGCAGGTAGGTCAACAGCATGCCGAGAGCGATGAGAATGAGCCCGGTGACGACAGGGTGATTGTCCTCGACCGCCCACACCACCGAGGCGATCGCACCGATGCCGATGAAAACTAGGAGTGGCAGTTGGTTGATGAGGAAGGCGTAGAGCGACGGCGCGTCGTCGTAGAGCACCAACTCGTCTTCGAGCAGGTAGGAGGCGAGGATGTCTTCCGGCTTGGCGAAGATCTTGGAAGCGGAATGATGCTGGCTCGGCATCTGGCGCCTAGATGTTCTTCATGAACATCTGCGACTTGTGTCCAACGGTGTGGGCGAAACGCCCGAGTGAACTCAGGAACGTTCCGGCGGCGCTCGCCGAACCTTGCGGGTCCTTCCAGATCGAAACGACGACGAAGGCGATGATCAGGTACAGGATGATTTTACCGATGGACAGATTCTTCATGCGGGCCTCCAAGAGCGCGAGACAGCCCAACGGAACTCCGCCGCTTGAACGTCGACGATAGCTGATAGCGGGGAATCAATCAATGGCGGTTGTGTTGCGGTGTCGCGCCGCTTCTGCGCCGCTCCCGCTGGACATCGTGCGTTCATCTGCGATTTGCAAACCGCGCGTCGAGGGCGTTCTATACTCACCCGATTCTCATGGCTCGCACCGGTGAGCCACGAAGGGGAGTGATTGGTGAACCGAACTCACATTCGCTTGATCGTTCGCATCTGGCTGGGCTTGATGGCAATCGTGGGGGTCGCGCTGTCTGCTTCCAGTGCTGCAAACGCGCAGGACACCGGTGGCACGATCACGGTCAACGTCTTCAACCAGACGAAGGACGCCAAGGGAGTCGCCACCAAGGTCGCTGTGCCAGGAGTGACGATCAAGGTGTCGGATGACAACGGCGCCGCAATCACCTCCGGCGCGACAGACGCTGCCGGCAAGGTGGTCCTCAAGGTTCCGACGCAGACGAAGTTCAACCTCGATCTTGACGTTGCCACGTTGCCGAAGGGTGTGGTGCTGGCAAGCGGCCAGACCGAGAAGGCCGTCGTCGACTTCACCGTCGGGGCCGGCATCGGTGGCAACAAGTCGTACAACTACTTCCTCGGCAAGGACGACCGACTCACCACAGGGCGCTTCAAGCTGCTGCTGCAAACCCTCGTCAACGGCGTCAAGTCCAGCGCCGTGCTGGCGATCTGCTGTATCGGGCTCTCGCTGATCTACGGCACGACGGGCCTGTCGAACTTCGCCCATGGTGAGATCGTCACGCTCGGAGCAATCGTCACCTGGTTGCTGAACCAGGAGGGGCCGAAGTTGCATCTGCTGCTGGCGGCACCGTTCGGTATTGTTGCGTCGGCGTTAGCAGGGATGGGACTCGAACGCGGGGTCTGGCGACCTCTGCGAAAACGCGGGATCAGCCTGACGTCGATGATGATCATGTCGATCGGAATTGCTATCGCCGTTCGATATGTGTACGTCTTCATGTCGAACAGCAAGTTCAACCGGGCTGTGTACTACCGCCAGTATCATGCCCAACCGGAGTGGTCGATCGGCCCGATCGGGATCAACGAACGTGACGTCATCGTCATCGTCATGTCCGTCGCCGTGATCCTTGCAGTCTGCTACTTCCTGCTGCGTACCCGTCAGGGCAAAGCGATCAGAGCGGTCAGCGACAACCCTGACCTGGCGTCGGCCACCGGCATCAACACCAACAAGATCATCTTGATGGTGTGGGCGCTCGGTGGCGGCCTCGCAGGTCTCGGCGGTGTCATGTTCGGCGCAGCCCACGGACTGCAGTGGGACACCGGATTCAACCTGTTGCTGCTGCTCTTCGCAGCGATCACGGTCGGAGGGCTCGGCAATCCGTTCGGGGCACTCGTCGGGGCGGTCATCGTCGGCATGGCGACGGAACTGTGGACCTGGGTGTTCCCATCGTTCCTCGAATACAAGAACGCCGCCGCACTCGGTGCGCTGATCATCACCTTGATCATTCGCCCACAGGGCATTCTCGGACGAAAGGAACGCCTCGGATGAACTGGGCACTCATTTTCTCGAACGGACTGTATGCTGCAGTCAGCGCCAACGCTGTGGCCTACATGCTGATCGCCTCCGGGCTGAACGTGCATTTCGGCAACACCGGTCTCCTCAACTTCGGCCAGGCCGGCTTTGCCGCCGTCGGGGCCTACGGGATCGCCATTCCCGTCAGTCAATACCACTGGAATCCGTTCGCGGCGATGTTGGTGATCCTCGTCGGTGCGGTCCTCCTCGCCGTCGGCGTCGGTCTGTTGACGTTGCGGTTGCGTTCGGACTATCTGGCGATCGTGACCATCGCCATTGCCGAGATCATCCGCATCTTCGTCAACGGTGACCATTTCAAATGGCTGACCGGTGGAAACGACGGCCTGCAGGGGTTCACGCGGTGGATGGAAAATGCGTCACCGTTCTCCACCAACGGCGTGAAGATCTGGGCACAGAAGATCGACGGCTACCGACTATGGCTGCTCGTGTCAGGCTGGATCCTGCTGGCGATCATCGCCACGGCGTTGTATCTGCTGATCCGCAGCCCGTGGGGCCGTGTTCTCAAGGGCATCCGCGAGGACGAGGATGCAGTACGCAGTCTTGGCAAAAACGTCTTTGCCTTCAAGATGCAGAGCCTGGTCCTCGGCGGAGTCGTCGGGGCGATCGGCGGGATGTGGCTGGTCCTCGACAAGCAATCGGCGCAGCCTGGCGACTTCGCCACCACGCTGACGTTCTTCGCCTACACGATGATCATTCTCGGTGGTGTGGCCAAGGTCAAGGGTCCGATCATCGGGGCGATGATGTTCCTCTTCCTGTTCACGTGGGTCGACTCATTTCTCCGAGAAGCGACGAAGACGTCAGCGGGAAAGGGGCCGGTGCTGCCGAAATGGCTGATCACCGACAACAACTACGCGCAGGTCAAGTACATCTTCGCCGGTGTCGTCCTCGCCGTCCTGGTCGCTTTCCGACCGCAAGGCATTTTCGGCGACAAGAAAGAGCAGGCCTTCGATGTCCGATGACGCCGTGAGCAATTACGGAGCCGAGCCGTCGGCGCACATACCGGAGGTCCAACCGATCGACGCAGCCGCTCCGCTGAGCGAGCAAACCCATGCGGCGGAGCAGGCGAGCATCGACGCTGCAGAGGCCGAGTTGGCAAGCCTCGAAGCGATCGAACCGGAACAGGCCGATCTCGAATCGGTCGTCGCCGGTCCGGCAGCCGAGGAAGCGATCGAGGTCGAAGAGTCGATGCACAACGTGCAGTCGACCGTGTCGATCCCGCGGGCGACGACGGCGTCGTCAGAGGGTGTGTTCAACGATGTCGTCGCTGAACCCGGGTCGTCGAAGCCTGATCCGATCGTTGTCGCCGAGAGAATTCGGAGACAATTCGGCGGTCTCGTCGCCGTCGACGTCGATCGGCTCGAGATCCAGCGGAACGCGATCACTGCGCTGATCGGCCCGAACGGCGCCGGCAAGACGACGTTCTTCAACCTGCTCACAGGTTTTGACCAGCCCAACGAGGGCAGTTGGACGTTCGACGGCACGCCGCTGCTCGGCATCGCCCCGCACAAGGTCGCGCAGATGGGCATGGTGCGCACATTCCAGTTGACCAAAGCGCTCTCGCGCATGACGGTCATCGAGAACATGCGTCTCGGCGCCAACCATCAAAAGGGTGAGAAACTGGTGCAGGGACTGTTGCAGTTTCCGTGGCGCAAACAGGAGCACGAGAACACGATCCGAGCCGACGAACTGCTGCAGCGGTTCAAGCTCGACCATGTTCGCGACGAATTCGCCGGTTCGCTGTCCGGAGGTCAGCGAAAACTGCTGGAGATGGCCAGGTCATTGATGGTCGAGCCGCGCATGGTGATGCTCGACGAGCCGATGGCCGGCGTCAACCCAGCTCTGAAACAGAGCCTGTTGGAGCACATTAAACTGCTGCGTAACGAGGGTAGGACGGTGCTGTTCGTCGAACACGATATGGATATGGTCATGGAGATCAGCGACTGGGTGGTCGTGATGGCAGAGGGTCGCATCATCGCTGAGGGCCCGCCCGAAACGTTGGGTCAGAACCAGCAGGTCATCGATGCCTATCTCGGTACCCATCAGGGTGCCGACCTCGGCGAAGAGGAATGAGGGCAGCATCATGAGTGGCGACAGCAGGATCAAAGACGCCGGCACGGCCAGCGAGGCCGCCACGGTCAAGAACGTCATCGATGTCACCGATGTCCATGCCGGTTATGTCTCCGGTGTCAATATTCTCAACGGTTGCAATCTCACCGTTGCCCCCGGCGAGTTCGTCGGCATCATCGGCCCGAACGGCGCCGGCAAGTCGACACTGCTGAAAGCAGTACTCGGGATGGTGTCGATCCGTTCCGGCGAGGTCAAGCTCGAGAACGAGGTCATCACCGGCAAGAAGGCGCACGAACTCGTCGAGCGCGGAGTCGGGTTCGTCCCGCAGACGAAGAACGTTTTTCCGAGCCTGACCGTGCAGGAGAACCTCGAGATGGGTTGCTACCTCAAGCCCTCGCGGTTCAAAGACCGTCTCAGCTACGTCGTCGACCTGTTTCCGCGCCTCGGTGAGCGCATCGATTTCAGGGCGGGCGCGTTGTCGGGTGGGGAGCGTCAGATGGTGGCGATGGGCAGGGCGTTGATGCTCGACCCGAGCGTGCTGCTGCTCGACGAACCTTCGGCCGGTCTGTCTCCAGCACTGCAGGACCAGTGCTTCGTGCAGTGCCGCAAGGTGAACCAGAGCGGCGTGGCGATTCTGATGGTCGAACAGAACGCCAGGCGCTGCCTGCAGGTCGTCCACAGGGGTTACGTCCTCGATCACGGCACCAACGCCTACACCGGCACCGGCCGCGGGCTGCTCGCAGACCCGAACGTCATCGCCCTGTACCTCGGCACGTTGGCCAAGTCCACCGGCGGTCACTGAACACTCCACGGCGCGTCGGGCCTCCGAGTGCGGAGTGTTTCGGCGTACCCGTCCCGACGTCGAACACTCCGCGGCGCCTCGGCCTCGGCTTGTAACGCGATAGGCCCGGGCTCAAAAGCCCGGGCCTATCCACTACTTCGTCAGCCGTGTAGCTGCGGTGTTACTACTACGTGAGCGAGATGCTCAGTTCACTTGCCTGCGTCGAAGGCTGCGCCAAGGGCGGTTCCGATGTTGCCATCGCAGCCGTAGGCCTTCTTGACCTTCGGGCCGATTCCCTTTTCAACCATCGAGGCCAGGATCTTCGACGATTCGTCGAAGCCGATGACGGCAATGGCATCCGGGTTCGCAGCCTTGAGGGCGTCGACTTCAGCATCGAAGGAGGTCGCCTTCTCGTCGTACAGCTTCAGCACGACAACCTTGACACCGGCGGCAACGAGGTCCTTCTGGAGGTCGTCCGACAACCCGGCGCCATAGGCGTCGTTGCGGGCAATGATGCCGACGGTTGCGTTGCCGTCACCCTGAATGACCTGTGCGAGCACGGCACCCTGGAGGATGTCGGACGGCGCTGTACGGAAGTACAGGCCATGATCTGCGTACGACGACAGCTTCTTGGAAGTGTTGGCCGGCGAGAACATCACGACGCCGGCGGCGCTGATCTTGTCGATGACCGACAGGCTGACACCCGAGGAGGCTGCACCGATGATGGCGTCGACGTTCTGTGACAGCTCGCTGTCAACCGTCTTCGATGCCGTATCGGTGGTCGCATCGCCAGAGTCACCCTTGACCGTTGCAACCGGCTTGCCGAGCACTCCGCCATTGGCGTTGATGTCGGCGATGGCGAGGTCGAAACCGGCGAATTCGGGCGGCCCGAGGAACGCCAGCGAACCGGTCTGGGGCAACAGGGTCGCAATCTTCAGCTCGCCGTCGCCCTTGCGGGTGCCGTCGACAGGCGTCTGAGCTGCGAGCGCCGGATCTGCCGGAGCCTTCGCTGTGACGAACGTCGTCTTGGAGTCGTCGATCTTGTCGTCGGCACCGAACTGCAGGACGCCGTAGCTCGCCTTGGTGGGCTCGCCGTTACCGGAGAACTGGTAGTCGCCACCAGCGCCCTGATAATGAGGCTGCGTTCCTGCCTTGATGAGCGCGTCACATGACTTGAAGTCGGCGCAGGCTGTGCCCTTGCCGCCGTTGCCGCCGGTGATGCCGTTGATCAGCTTGGTGTAGGCAATGCCATCATCCTTGGCCTGTTCGACAGCCAGGGCGATGATCGTGACCGCGTCGTAGGTTTCAGCGGTGTAGTTGAAGTCGGCAAATGTGGCGTTGCCTTCTTTGGTCCAGTTGTCGAGGACACGCTTCTTGAAGTCGTCCGACAACTTGACGAGCGGCGTTGTGCCCTTCATCCCTTCGAGGGCACCCTTCTGTCCTGGCTTGCCAGCCGCCGTCGAACCAGCGGCTGTTCCGGCCGTGGTCGTTCCGGCAGCTGATCCGGCCGTGGTTCCAGTCGATGCAGCTGTGGTGGCGGTTCCTGCTGTTGTGGCTGTCGTGGCGGTGCTGCTCGTCGTTTTCGATGAGCCGCAGGCTGCGGCGAACATCGACAAACCGACGACCACCACGCTGACGCGACGTGCTCGGGTCTTGTGCATAGGTTCTTTCTCTCTCCCCCTCTGGATCGGGCAGCTGCCTGCCCGGGTTGTACAGGGAGCATCAGGTTAGGCGTCAACCGTGTCCGTGGCAAGGTATCTCGTGAGTCGATTCTGTTGACTCCCAGCTCAGCATCAGTATGAGCGCACCAGGTCGACAGCGCGACGGGCTTACTCTTGGCATATGCCCCTCGTCGCCGGCGTCGACTCGTCGACGCAGTCCACCAAGATCGAACTTCGTGACGCCGAGAGCGGGGCGTTGATCGCCAGGGCTTCCTCCCCGCATCCGCCTGTTTCCCCGCCCCGGTCGGAGCAGGACCCGTCGTCGTGGTGGGCTGCATTCGAGCACTCCTGGGAGCAACTCGGCTCGCCGACGGTTGCGGCGATCAGCATTGCCGGCCAGCAGCACGGCATGGTGGTCCTCGACCGTGATCGTCGCCTCGTCCGGTCGGCGAAGTTGTGGAACGACACCGAATCTGCAGCTGATGCAGGGTGGCTCGTGAAGCAGCTGCCGGCGGGTGCCGGCGGCTGGGCCGAGGCTGTCGGCAGTGTTCCGGTGGCGGCGTTCACGGTGACGAAACTGTCCTGGCTGCACCGCAGCGAACCCGATGCATGGTCTCGCATGGCCCACGTGCTATTGCCCCACGACTGGCTCACCATGCGCTTGACCGGCAATCTCACGACGGATCGGGGCGACGCGTCCGGTACGGGCTACTGGTCACCGTCGACGGGGGAGTACCGATGGGACCTGCTGGACATCATCGACAGGGGCCGCGACTGGACGGCCGTCGTACCGCGGGTGCTCGGACCGTTGCAGTCTGCAGGTGCCTGGGGTGACGTCATTGTCGGGCCGGGTACTGGAGACAACATGGCGGCGGCGCTCGGGCTCGGCCTCGGGGCGGGGGATGTGGTGGTTTCTTTGGGGACCTCCGGCACCGTCTACTGCGTCGCCGACAATCCGACCCACGATGCCACTGGTTCGATCGCCGGGTTTGCCGATGCCAGCGGGCGTTTCCTGCCGTTGGCGTGCACATTGAACGCGACGAAGGTGACCGAGACGGCACGCAGGCTGTTGGGAGTCGACCACGCAGAACTCGACCGTCTGGCGCTCAGCGCCGACCCGGGGGCCGGAGGTTTGACGATGTTGCCGTACCTCGATGGTGAACGCACACCGAACCGTCCGCAGGCGGCGGGCGTGGTCAGCGGCCTGCGGTCGAATGGCACCCGTGAGCAGTTCGCCAGAGCGGCATTCGAGGCGGTCGCTTGCAGCCTGTACGACGCCTATCAGGCGCTGGCCGCAGCCTGCGGCCCACAGGAGGGTCGGCTGTTGCTCGTCGGCGGCGGTGCAAGGTCTTCGGCGTACCAGCAGATCGTTGGCCACGTGTTCGGTCGGCAGGTGACGATCCCGCACGACGACGAAGTCGTTGCGACCGGCGCAGCGGTCCAGGCTGCAGCCGTGTTGACGCAGACCGATCCGTCGACCATCGCCTTGCAATGGGGACTCGGCACCGGTTCGCAGGTGAGCCCGACAGCATCCTTCGTGGCAGCCTCTGCGTTCGACCGACATCGGTACGAGGACCTGCGAGACGCCACCGTCGGTTGGTAGCCGACATCGGCCGGTAGGCGATACTGGGCTGGTGGATGATCCGTTCGAGATGCTGGGATTGACACGATCGGCAAATCTCGCCGACGTCCGTCAGGCCCGCCGTCGACTGGCTTTCGACGCCCATCCTGACCGCGGCGGCGACCCCGAACGGATGCGCGAGCTCAACGCAGCGTTCGAAGCGGCCGTCGCCCACGTGACCGGTCGGCGGCTCTTGGCAAACCCCCAGGCCGCTGGCGCCGATCCGGCATCGAGAGCGCCAGACGGGAAACACTCCGCAGCGAAGCAGCCCACTCCGCAGCGAAGCGCTCGGGAACGAACCCGATGGAGGGTCGAGCGTGACATCCCGTCATTCGTGATCGAGGCCCTGCCGGCAGAGGCCTTCGAGGCGTTGCTCGTCGTCACCGCCAACATCGGCGAGTTGCTGATCGACGAGCCGCCGTTCGTGTTGGAGGTCTTCCTCACCGACCCGGAACCGTGTTGGTGCCGACTCGACCTCGTGCCAGATGCCGGGTCGTCGACGGTGAGCCTGACAGTGGCGGGTTTCGACGGCGCTCCGGCACCCGACCCGGAGGTCGTACGCGACGTGTGGATCCGCGAGCTGAACCGTCTGTGACCGCGAATCGGCAGGAACGCTCGTTCAGCTCTTGCGGTAGCGGGCGACGGCCAGCGGCGCGAGCACGGCGATGATGCCGACCGACCAGAGGATCGCCACGACGAAGGTGTGCGTCAGCGGACCGCCGTGAACGCCGACACGCATGGCGTCGATGGTCGCACTGACCGGTTGGTGCTTGGCCCACCACTTGAGCGGACCCGGCATGCTCGACGGATCGACGAAGGCGTTCGATGCGAAGACCAAGGGTGCCAGGAAGGGGAATGCGGCGGCTTGCGCCGCCTCGCCGTTCGAGACCGAGAGCCCGATCAGGGCGAACAGCCGGGCCAGCGCGATTCCGAACAGCAGCAGGATTGCCAATCCTCCGATGAACGGCAGTACGCCGTTGTGGGCGCGGAACCCAACCGCAAAGCCGACGACGGTGATGAGCACGATGACCAGCACGTTCCGCACGACATCGGCCAGCGTTCGGCCCCCGAGGACTGCGAGCGCGACATCGGAAGCGATCGGAGCCGCTCCAGCAGACCCTTGTTCTTGTCTTCTGCCAGGCCGACAGCGGTGTTGATGGCACCGAAGGCGACGGTCTGGGCGAAGATTCCGGCATCAGATAATCGACGTAGCGCCAGCCCGGAATGTGGATCGCCCCGCCGAACACGTAGCGGAACATCAGCACGAAGATGATCGGCTGGATCGAGGAGAACACCAGCAGTTGCGGGAGACGAACGATGGTGATGAGATTGCGCTTCATCAACGCCGGCGTGTCTTTGACCGCTCGGCCGAAACCGTCGGCGATCATTTGCACGTCGACACTCATTGCGCTGCTCCGCTGGCGAGGTTCCGGGTGGTGAGGTCGAGAAAGACATCGTCGAGCGTCGGCTCGCGCAGCGCGACGTACATCGGGGTGATGCCCGCCGCATCAAGCGCGTTCAGCGTGTCGCGCAGTGTCGCTGGCCCACTCGCCATTGTCACCCTGACGATGACGCTCGCGGACGTCGCGGTGTGCAGCGCGGCCGCACCAGCTTCGACTTCCGATTCTTTTTGCAACTGTAACTCGATGACGGTTTCTCCGAGCGTCGCCTTCAACTGCGAAACGGTTCCCGGGGCAGCGATCGCGCCCTCGTTGATCACGACGATGTTGTCTGCAAGGCGACCTGCCTCTTCGAGGTACTGCGTCGTCAGCAGGACGGTCGTGCCATCGGAGACGAGGCTTTCGATGACGTTTCACAGCGCAAGACGGCTGGCCGGATCGAGACCCGTCGTCGGCTCGTCGAGGAACAGCACGGGAGGATGCGCGACCAACGCCGCGCCGAGATCAAGGCGACGGCGCATACCACCGGAATAGGTCCTCGCCGGGCCCGTCCTGTCAGGTTCTCGTCGACAGCCGCGTACTGCCCGGCGAATCCGATGCTACGCCTGGGGGACTGCGCATGCTCGACGACATCGAGACCGTTGACGATGCCGTGTCCTACGTCCGGTTTGAGCACGGTCGTGAGCGTCCGTACGATCGTCGTCTTCCCGGCATCGTTGACGCCGAGCAGCCCGAAAACCGTGCCGGTGGGAACCTCGAGGCTGACGCCGTTGACCGCATGGACACCTCCGAAGGATTTGCGGAGACCGTCGGCCACGATGGCTGTGTCCGTTACAGCCATTGATATTACCCGATTATTGATGCTTGTCAATGGTTGAGCGTCGGTGATGATGCGTGTAGGATGCTTGTGTGAGGCACAAATCTGTTGAGGGTCTCGATGCGGTCGACAGTTGTGAAGACGCCGCTGCCGGATCGATTGCGCAACAGCAGGAGCATGAAATCTGGGCAAGGATGTCCCCGCTTTTCCTGTCGAGCCGGGACACGTTCTTTGGAGTGATGAACGAGCATGGGCTGACCCCGCCGCATGGTCACGCGTTGATGACCTTGGCCGCAGGATCTTCCAAGATGCGCCATCTTGCCGAACAGATGTCGTGCGATGCCTCCTATGTCACCAATGTCGTCGACCGGCTCGAAGAACTCGGGCTGGCGAAACGCCAGGCGGCCGTCGGGGACCGCCGCGTCCGTGAAGTCGTGCTGACCCCCGTCGGCGAGACGGTCGCTGCTCAGGTCCACGGGGCGATGTCCCGACCACCTGCTGAACTGGCGCAGCTGTCAGAACGCGACCGAGCGGCATTACTCCGCATTCTCCGCAAGATCAGCCCGATGGACGACGGGCCACTGTGGCGACGGCGCACTCAGCCGAGATAGCCGTGCCGGCGACACGCCGCAACGGCTCGCCTCCCGTGTCACCGAATGTGCACAGATCTGTGCACATTCGGTGACACGGACCCGGGTGCGAAAGGCGACGCCTCAGGTCGGGGGGCGGGGTGCGGCTGCTTTCGTCAGGCGGTCGCGGATCGCGTGGCCAAGACCGGCGGCGGGCGGCAACACGGCGATGATCGTTCCGGCACCCGACTGATCGGCGGCTCGTAGATCGCTGTAGAGCTGTCGTGCGTAGGCACCGAGGTTGCTGCCGTAGTCGATGACGGCGACCCCGATTCCGACGTCTTGCAGCTCCTTCGCCCGCCAGAACGCTTCGTCGCCGGACTCGTACAGTTCGACGGGAGCACGCGGTGCGTAGTGTGAGGCGAGCATCCCGGGCGCACGACTGGGACCGCTCGGAGAACGTTCGAGTGGACCGTCGAGCATCGACGCGAGCTCGTCATCGGTCACGCCGCCGTGGCGGAGGATCTGCGGAACGTCACCGGTGCAGTCGACGATGGTCGATTCGACGCCGATCGCCGCCTGCCCGCCGTCGAGGATGTAGTCGACGGCTGCGCCGAGGTCGTCGGCGACATGGGCTGCACTTGTTGGGCTGATCCGGCCAAAGCGATTCGCAGACGGGGCCGCAATCCCGCCTCCGAACCTCGCCAACAATTCCGCCGTCAGCGGGTGCGCCGGAACCCTCAGCCCAACGGTGTCTTGTCCCCCGGTGACGACGTCGAGCACCGTTTCGGCACGCGGCACGATGATCGTCAACGGTCCAGGCCAACAGGTTTCGGCGAGCAGCACCGCCGCCGCTGACGGATGTTTCGACCAGCTCGACAGCTGTGCGCCGTCGGCGAGGTGGACGATCAGCGGGTGATCGACCGGACGTCCCTTCGCCGCGAATATTCGCCGTACAGCCGACTCGTTGGAGGCGTCGGCACCGAGTCCGTACACCGTCTCTGTCGGGATGGCGACGAGACCGCCGCTGCGGATGACTTCGACGGCGTAGCCGACATCGGTTCCGACGGTCGCACTCACGACCCGTCGATGGCCAGGAAGTCGAGCACGGCGTCGATGAAACTGAACTTTTCGGGGGTGGCGAAATGATCGACGTTGCGCAGCATCACCAGCGTGGCATTCGGCAGTTTCTCGATGAGTGGCTCGGCAGGCCCTGCGAAGTCCTTGTCGCCGAGCGCGACGAGGACCGGACAGGTGACTCGCGCGAGCTGCGCTGCGGTGAACGGCTCCTGGACGCGTTCCATCACCAGCGCCAGCGCCTCGCTGTCATTGCCGGCACTGCCGGCGTACTGCGCGAAGAGATTGGCGAGGACGTCGTCATCGCCGCCTTCGCCACGGACTGCTGCAACGATCCGTTTCGAGCGCTCGTCGTCGCGATGGAACAGACTGGCACCGACACCGGCGAGCACGATCCGTCTGAACGAGCCGGGCGAGTCGATCGCCGTTCGCAACAACGTCGCCGCTCCGAGGGAGAATCCGACGGCGTCAATCGGCTCGTCCGGTAGCGAATCGACGATGCGCGCCGTCATGTCACCGTACCCGGCTGGGTCGTGCGGCTTCGGGGCAGTTCCGTGGCCGAGCAGGTCGACGCCGATGATCGTGCGCCCGGCATCCTCCAGCAATGGCACCAGCGGTGTCGACACCCAGGTCTGTTTGAACGACCCGCCCCAACCGTGGACGAGCATGACCGGCGGAAGCCCCATGCCGACACCGTACCCCTGCGCCGCCGTGCACGCTGGCACGGCCAAGAGCAGGACATCGCCATCTTTGCGTTGTTAGATTGCATTGGCTCTTTTCTGGAGGCAACGATTTCATGCGGTTTCTCAACAACACCTCAGCGGCGTACGACCTGACCTACAACGACGTCTTCATGACTCCGAGCCATTCGGCTGTCGGATCACGGTTCAACGTCGATTTGACGACCCCGGATGGGCTCGGTACGACGATCCCGATCGTCGCCGCCAACATGACGGCCGTAGCCGGTCGGCGGATGGCCGAAACCCTCGCACGCCGCGGCGGTTTGGTCGTGCTGCCGCAGGACATCCCGCTCGATGTGATCGAGGCGGTCGTCGAGTACGTCAAGAGCCGCCACCCCATCTACGAGACGCCGATCACGTTGGCACCGACGGCGACCGTGGGGGAGGCGCTCAGCCTGATCCACAAACGCGCTCACGGCGCCGTCGTGATCATCGAGGACGATCGGCCTGTCGGCATCTTCACGGAGGCCGATTCCGTCGGTTTCGACCGCTTCACGCAGTTGCATAATGTCATGAGCCGGGATCTGGTCAAAGTTGCGGATGGAACCGATCTCACGTCGATCTTCGACCGCCTGTTCCACGAACGCATCAAAGCAGCCCCTGTCGTCGACAGCGACGACCGCCTGCTCGGTTGCGTCACCCAGAAGGGTGCGCTGCGTTCGACGATCTATCGGCCGGCGCTCGACAGCGAAGGCCGGTTGATGGTGGCAGTCGCCGTCGGAATCAACGGAGACCCGGGTGCCAAGGCCAAGGCACTCGTCGCCATGGGTGTCGATGCGCTGGTCATCGATACTGCGCACGGCCATCAGGACAAGATGCTGTGGGCGGTGCAGGAGGCTCGGTCGAATGCGATGTCGACGCCGATCGTTGCCGGCAACGTCGTGACGACGAGCGGTACGAGAGCGCTGATCGAGGCCGGTGCTGATGTCGTCAAGGTCGGCGTCGGCCCCGGTGCGATGTGCACGACACGGATGATGACGGGTGTCGGCCGCCCTCAGTTCTCGGCGGTGTTGGAGTGTTCAGCAGAAGCGGCACGCCTCGGCAAGCACGTGTGGGCCGACGGCGGCGTGCGGTACCCCCGCGACGTAGCGCTCGCCCTTGCTGCCGGGGCTGCCAGCGTGATGTTCGGGTCCTGGCTCGCCGGCACCTACGAATCGGCGGCCGACACACTCCGCGACACCGACGGTCGCCTCTATAAGGAGAGCTTCGGCATGGCATCGTCGCGCGCCGTCAAGAGTCGGACGCGCACGGAATCGTCGTTCGATCGTGCTCGCAAAGAACTCTTCGAGGAAGGCATCAGCAGTTCGCGTATGTATCTCGACCCGGAGCGCCCCGGTGTCGAGGACATCGTCGACGAGATCGTTGCAGGGGTCCGCAGTTCCTGCACGTATGCCGGCGCCGCGAGCATCCCGGAGTTCGCCGACCGAGCAGTCGTCGGGATCCAGAGTGCCGCCGGCTACGAAGAAGGCCGACCGGTGGGGACGAGTTGGTGAGAGTCGTCGCGATCGATGGCCCGGCAGGGGCCGGCAAGTCGACTGTCTCACGGTTGCTCGCGAGCAGCCTTGGTCTGGCGTATCTCGACACCGGGGCGATGTATCGGGCCGTGACCGCCGAAGCGATGCACCGCGGTATCGCCCTCCACGACGTCGAGGCAGTCGCGGCGATGTCGCGGTCGGTTTCGATCGAAGTCGGAGAGCGCGGGGTCTTCGTCGACGGCCGCGACGTTTCCGAAGCGATCAGAACCCCGGAGATCACCGTCAACGTTGCGCCTGTTGCTTCGAACTCGGATGTGCGCGCAGACCTTCGCGATCGCCAACGGGCGTGGGCGGCGGAACACGGCGGCGGAGTGATCGAAGGTCGCGACATCGCCTCCGTCGTCTTCCCGGATGCCGAGCTGAAGATCTATCTGACGGCGACTCCGCTCGAACGTGCCAAGCGCCGCGCTGCGCAATACGGGGGCAACGTCGAGGAGATCGCCGCCGCGCTCGCCGAACGGGACCATCGGGACATGTCGCGACCGGACGGGAAACTGCAGGCGACGGATGGCGGCCACAACGTGGAGACGGACGGACTGTCAGTCGATGAGATCGTCCGCAAGATCATCGGTCTCCTGGATCACGATGAGAGCCTCGATGATCCAGATCACGAGAAGGGTTCGTGATGCGCCGATGACCAAGGTCAAGTCAGAACTCGCCGGTAACTCGTTGCCGTCGAGGATGTTCTATCGATTCGGACGGACTGTCACGTGGGGTTTCTGTCGGGTGTACAACCGCCTGACGATCACCGGGCGCGAAAATCTCCCGCTCTCCGGTGGCTACATCATCGCCCCCGTTCACCGTTCGATCATCGACACGATGGCATGTGCCGGAATCACCAAGCGGCGCATCCGCTATATGGGCAAGGATTCGATGTGGGAAACCCAGCCTGGCAACTGGCTGCTATCGGCGCTCGGCGCCTTTCCCGTGTCGCGAGGGACCGCCGATCGCGAAGCGCTACAACGGTGTATCGCCGTCGTCGAAGGCGGGGAGCCACTCGTGCTCTATCCGGAGGGCGAGCGTAAGAGCGGCCCGATCGTCCAACCGATGTTCGACGGTGCCGCCTACGTGGCGATCAAGGCGGGCGTCCCGATCATTCCGATCGGTATCGGGGGCAGCGAGCATGTGATGTCCAAGGGCTCGTGGTTCGTCCATCCGAAAAAGATGCGCCTGATCATCGGCGCACCGTTGATGCCGCCGGAGGGTCTCAACAGAAAGGCGCCGCGTGGCGTCGTCAAAGACCTCACGAGCCGGTTGCACGAAGAGGTGCAGATCCTCTTCGATCGCGCCCAGGCGCAGGTCTGAACTTCTGGGTCGGTCGTCGTCCGAACCCCAGTCCGAGTCACGCACCCGCGAGGTACGCACCGAGCGCAGCGGCGAGGTAGCCGGGGTCGTCGACGCCGCACAGCTCGCGAGCCGAGTGCATCGACAACTGCGGCACACCGACGTCGACGGTCTCGATACCGAGTCGGGTTGCGGTGATCGGTCCGATCGTCGATCCGCATGCCATGTTGTTCCGCGAGGTGAACACCTGCCACGGGACTCCCGCCGAGCGGCACGCCCGCTGGAACATCGTCGCCGTCACCGAGTTAGTCGCGTAGCGCTGGCCGGCGTTGACCTTGAGTGCTGGTCCGTGGTTGAGCAGCGGCCGATGACCCGGCTCGTGGCGTTCCGGGTAATTCGGGTGCACAGCGTGGGCGTTGTCCGACGAGATGCACGACGAAGCGGCGCAGGCACGGATGAAGTCGGATCGACTGCCGCCGAGCGACGCCGTGATCCGCTCGAGGAGATGCGCGAGCAACGGGCCGCCAGCACCGGAGCTACTGGCAGATCCGACTTCCTCGTGGTCGAACAAGGCGATCACACTGACGTGGTTGCCCTTTGGAACCCGACTCGTCAGCGCAGCCGTTGCCGCCCAACATGACAGCTGGTTGTCGAGCCTGCCGGAGACGAGCATCGAGGTGTCCTCGCCGATGACTGCTGCCGGATTCACGTCGTAGAGCTGCAGGTCCCATGCGCCGACCTCGCCGGTGTCGACGCCCAATTCGTTCGCCACGAAGGCGACGAAATCGCCGGCGGCTGCGTCTCCGACACCCCAGATCGGTGTCAGGTGTTGTTGGCGATCGAGGACCAGGCCGCGATCGTTGACCTCGCGGTCGAGGTGCACTGCGAGCTGGGCGACCCGCGCAATTCCGCTGTCGACGTTCAGCAACATGGTGCTTCCGTCGATGAGCGCGACCCGGCCGGCGATACCGAGGTCACGGTCGAGCCACGAGTTGAGGAGCGGGCCGCCGTAGACCTCGACCCCCAATTGCCTCCAGCCGAGCAGTCCCGTATCGGGCCGCGGTTTGATCCTCAGCCCAGGGGAATCGGTGTGCGCTCCGATGATACGAAACGGGGCGGCGGCCGCAGCGCTTTCTGGAGCGATCCAGGCGACGAGGGCTCCGTCGCGCACGACGAACGAGCGGGTCCCGTCAGCCGACCATTCAGCACCGGCTTCGAGTTCGACAAATCCCGAGGCGCGCAGCAGCGATGCCGAGGTGGCGACTGCGTGATACGGAGACGGGCTGGCGTCGAGGTAGGCACGCAGTGCAGCCGTCGGATCGGAGCGATCGGAGCGATCGGAGCGATCGGGCAGTCCGGGGGCGTTCGCTGTGGCATCGGTCATCGCTGGAACATACCGATCGGAAGTCCACTCCCGCGCAGATGGCCGGTTTCGTTCAGTGTGACGATCGACCGCTCGCCTGACGACGCTGCGGCAAGGCGGTGGATCGAGGTGTAGTTGGGGTAGAAGAACGACTGCGCCCGGGGTGCCATCCCGAGAATATGCGCCACGTATGCGCCGATCACACCACCGTGGCAGACGACAGCGATGCGGTCGCCCTGATGGGCCACCACGAGTGCCTCGATCGCCGTAACGACCCGCTCCGAGAAGACCTCCGGCGTGTCGCCGTCTTCGATCCACTGCCCGGAGACGATCAACTGCCAGCGCGGGTCGTTCGTCCGTTTGAGCTCCTCGACCGGGATGTACTCGCTCGAATGACGATCGAACTCCGCCAGCTCGTCGACGACGACGACGGGTAGACGATGTCGATCGGCGAGCGGGTCCGCTGTCTGCGCAGCCCTCCTCAGCGGGCTCGAATAGATCGCATCGAGATGCTCCGTCGAGAGGTACTCGGCGAGACGCGCAGCCTGCGCATGCCCATCGGCGGAGAGCAGCGGGTCGGCTGCGCCCTCGGAGACCACCGTACGCTGCGGCAACGCGTGCCGTATCAAGAT
>JAYTOR010000084.1:0-14927 GCA_043747685.1 Actinomycetota bacterium | reverse complement strand
GTCGTCGCGTCGCCGTGCAGCCAGCGGACTCTCTCGCCCCCGGGCTTCGACGCAGCGATATCCAGCGAGGCTTTCGCTGGGTCGACGCCGACCACGTCGGTATCCCGGAGGGCGAGCCGGCAGGCGAACATCCCTGTACCGCAGCCGACATCGAGCACCGACACCGCCCCGAGTTCCGCAGCGATCGCCTCGTAGACATCCAGGTCGCTGCGATCCGGATCGAGCGGGTCGTACACCCGAGCCAGCCGAGGGTCGTCAAAGATCGCATCCGGCACGACCCCATTGTGTCGCAGTCGGACGCTTCGCGGTCACGCCAATTCCGCCAACGCGGAACCCGGGTGACCGCAACCCGCGACGATGAGGGCGCAGCGCTCCGCCGGACGCCTCGCGGTCACGCCAAATCCGCCAACGCGGAATCCAGGTGACCGCGACCCGCGACGATGGAGGCAGGGCGCAGCGCTCCGCCGGACGCTTCGCGGTCACGCCAAATCCGCCAACGCAGAACCCGGGTGACCGCGACCCACAGCGATGACCGCCGGCACCGGCGAAAGTCGTCAGCTCAGTGGCGGTACGAACCTTCCGGGGGCCCGAGCGTGGCCATCGCCGCTGCGAGATCCGTGACCGTCCAACGGTCGTGCTGCTCGACGCTCTGGCTCATCGCCCACGACTCGACGCGCGTCACCGTGCCACCTTGGACGAAGAACGTCTCACCGGTGAAGGCACAGTCGGCGCTGGCGAGATAGACCACGAGAGGCGAGATGTTCGCCGGATCCCACTGATCGAAGACTGCCCCGTCCGTCGGCGGGGCGATGACGTCGCCGAGACCAGGAGTGGCGAGCGTCAACCGGGTGCGGGCACCGGGAGCGATCGTGTTGCTCTTGACGCCGTACCGGCCGAGTTCCTTGGCGGCAATCTGGCTCATCGTGGCGATACCGGACTTCGCTGCGCCGTAGTTCGCCTGGCCGGGGTTGGAGAAAAGACCGGAGGTCGACGAGGTATGGACGATGTTGCGCGGCTTCTCGATGCCGGCCTTGGTCTGCTCACGCCAGTAGGCGGCCGCCCAACGCATCGGAACGAAGTGCCCCTTCAGATGTACCTCGATCACGGCGTCCCACTCGGACTCTGTCATGTTGACGATGACACGGTCACGCAGGATCCCTGCGTTGTTGACGAGGATGTCGAGGTCGCCAAAGGTGTCGATCGCCGAGTTGATCAGCCGCTGGCCACCCTCCCAATCGGCGACATTGTCGCCGTTGGCGATTGCCTCGCCGCCCATCGCGGCGATTTCGGCGACGACCTGCCGGGCTGGCGAAGCGTCAGAACCAGAACCGTCATTGGCCCCACCGAGATCGTTGACGACGACCTTGGCACCCTCCGCAGCGAACAGCAGCGCGTGTTCCCTGCCGATACCGCGGCCTGCTCCGGTGATGATCGCAACTCTTCCGTCCAAAGCACCCATGGGGTCTCCAAGTCTTTCAGTACACGTCGACACTGACGTTTCGCAGCAGCCGAACAGTACCGAACGAAGCGCGCGCTCACCGAATGGGAGTCACGGAGGGGATGCGCCGCCGGGGGCCTACGTGCGAGTCACCGACTGGTTGTCCAGCCATGGTCAACTCGTCGGAGGGGCAGTCGCAACGGTGGTGGGTGGCGGCGGCGCAGTGAACGTCAGGTCGACCGCCGAGCCACGCTTCAGCTGGCTACCGGGAGACACGAGGTTGCCGCCGAAGGAAGCCGACACCAGTGCCAGCGTCGGGTCGCCTCCGAGGACCTTGCCGACGGTCAGGCCGCCGGCAGCCAGCTGCGCGGTCACGTCGGTGATGGTGCCGGAGAGTGTTGGCAGAACAACGAGGTCCTGGCCTTTCGATACCTGAACATGCACAACGGTGCCGCGGTCGACGCCCGTCTTGGGAGCAATGCTCTGATCGGTGATCGCTCCGGCCGGCACGGTGTCGCTGAACGCGTCGCCGTCGTTGACGATCGTCAGCTGCAATGCCGTCAACTGCGCCGTCGCAACGTCGAGCGTCAGACCGACGAGCGACGGAATCGTCCGCGGCGCCGGTCCCTTGGAGACGATCACGGCGATCTGGGTGCCTTTGACGACCTGCGCCCCGGCGACGAGCGCCGGTTGCGCAGGGACGGTCCACGAGATGACGGTGCCGGCAGCGACCGTCTCGTGGAACTGCTCCGTCGACGTCAACACCAGACCGAGTGCCTGCATCTGCGCCGTCACGTCGGTCAGCGCCTTGCCGGCGATGTCGGGCAATGTCGCCAGGGTCGCACCGGTCGAGAGATAGAGCACCAGCGCCTGAGATTTCTTCAGTTTCGCTCCGGACACGGGGGAGGTCTTGAAGATCTTGCCGGCAGGCTGCGAGTCGTCCTGTTGGGACTGGACGATGATGTTCCAACCGTTGCCGGAGACGACATTGCGCGCCTCGCCCTCTTCGAGACCGACGAGGTTCGGAACGTTGTAACTCGGCGTTGCAAGTTTGCGGTAAGCGACGACACCAAGAATGGAAGCGACGATCAGTCCCAGGACGACCATCAGATAGAGCAGCACGGGTCGTCGCGGACCCCCGTCGGCTCCGATACCGGCGGCGTCATCTTCGACTTGGACGACTCGTGGCCTGCTGATCGATCCGCTGCCGTCGAGTGGCCGTCGCAACAACCCTGTCGAATCCGGACGCGTCAGCGAGCCAGACGGGTCGGCCGGCCTGCGCATCGTTCCGCTCGGGTCGAGATCGGCTGCCAACGGGACGTTCATCGTCCCCGTCGGGTCGCGGAAGCGGGTCAACTCGCTGGTGGTCTCATGACCTTCTGGCGATTCGAAGAGTGAGGCGCCGGTGCCGGCGATCGGCAACGGCGTCGGACGCGGCAACGTACTGGCAACCTGCATCATGTCGCGGCCGAGTTCTCCTGCACTCGAGCGTTCGGTCGGGTCCGGGCGGCCGGCGTGTTCGAAGACCGAAGCGAGTGGGCCGAGGTCCGCTGATACAGGCATGAGCTTGTCGACGCGGTTGTTCAACGTCGACGCCGTCGTGTCACCGACGAACGGCAGGTTGCCGGTGATCGACTCGACGAGGCACAACGTCAGCGAATAGACGTCCGTCTTGGCGGTGATCCCCTGGCGCAGCGCCTGCTCCGGAGAGGCGTAACGGGCAACGTTGATGTCGAGGTCAGCTACTGCAAGACCGTGGGCTGCGGCGTTGAGACCGGCGAGGCCGAGGTTGTCGAGCCGCAACCGGCGATCGTCACCGAAGACAAGATTCTCCGGCCGGATCTCGCTGTGGATGGCCCCGCGGCGATGAATGTGATCGAGGCCGCGACAAGCGTCGAGACCGATGACGACGGCCTGCGACGGCGTCAGCTTGCGGCCGCGATCGATGATCGTGCGCAGGTTGCCGCCTGGCAGGTGTTCGGTCACGAGGTACGGCAATCGCTGGTCGCCGACCGTGGCGACGCCGAAATCGTAGACGGCGACGACATTCGGGTGGCTCAGCTCGGTGAGCTGGTTGGCGAGCCGCCGGAACGAGCGATTGAGTTCCGGGTTGGCGGCGATCACCGGGCTCAGCAGCTTGATGTCGACCGTTCGCTCCTGCTGCTGGTCCATCGCCTCGAAGATCGCGCCATCGGCGACGGATCCACGCCTGGCAACCAACTCGTAGCGGCCGGCGATGAGGAGGCCGGTCGTGGCGGCTGACAGATCGGACATGGCTTTACAACGCTAGCGGGGCAACCGCTGACGCCAGTGGCACCCGCCCCCCAGCTGCGGGTTGCGACTGGACAGCTGTGGGTTGCGACTGGGACAGCTGGGGAGCTGCGGATGGTGCAACTGTCACCTACGCGAATCGTGCGAGTCGGCCGTTCAGCAGCGAGACTCTGGGATATGGCCAAACGGCGTCCCTTCGACCGAGTGCAATTCCTGTTGAGTGTCGGCATAGCCGTCGGTTTCCTGTTCATCGCCATGGCTGTCAAGAACGGGGTGACCGGCAAAGCCGCATCGGGGCTGCCGATCGGTATCGAAGTGATCGACCCGACGACGGGCAGCCGTCAGCTCCGTCAGGCGAGCATCCAGGTCAGGCTGACGAGTGGATACACCGGCGAGCTGATCATCAACGGTGTCGTCATCCCGGTCGACCAACTCACGGCCTCCGACAACCCGCTGAACAGCCAGCCGACGAGCGCCAGCAAGAGCAAGAACACGGTGTTCGATCCCGGCAACTCCACCCTCACATATCAGCCGCAGGAAGGCGCGCCGATCGACAAGTTCAACCCCGGTACGCAGACCGTGCGTGTCGAGTATTGGAAGATCGCCACCCCGGACACCCACCTGGCGTTCGACTACACATTCATCGTCGAGGCCTGACCGACGAACTCCGGCCGACGAACTCGGACCGGGAACGCTGACCGCTGACCGCTGACCGCTGACCGCTGGCGTACCTCCTCACAGTCGGTAGTTTTGGTTCGTGCAGCCGATCTTCGATTCGACGAAAATGCGGCGTCCGATCGTCGTGCTCGGCAAGTTCGACGGATTCCACATCGGCCACCGTCAACTCGTCCACCACGCTTCCTTACTCGCCAGGCGGTTCGGCCATCCGCTCGTCGGGGTCGTGCTCGACGACGGCACCGCCGGACAGTTGTTGAACGGTATCGACGAGCGGTGCTGGGTGCTGATGGCCTCCGGCGTGTCCTCAGCCCTCGCCGTCACGGTCGACGCCCCAGGATCCGGCGAGGCCGGTTCGTTGGCGATTGCCGAGATCATCGAGCGCCTCCACCCCGAGACGATCGTGATGTCGTGCCTGCCGGACGATCCCGCAAGCGCCCGCTATCCGTATCTGCGCGACGAATGCGAGCGTCACAATGTCGGGGTCATCGAGGTGCCTCGCTGGAGCGATCCCGACGGTCGCCTGATCAGCAGCGCGCGCATTCGATCGGCATTGGCGGTCGGCGACGTCGCTCGGGCGAACGACTGGTTGGGTCGCACGTTCACGCTGTCCGGCACGGTCGTCTATGGCAGCGGTCTCGGACGGACCATCCGCTTTCCGACGGCAAATCTCGAACTGCCGCAGAATCGGCTCGTGCCGATGAACGGCGTCTATGCGGCGATCGCGCTGATGGACGACGGCGAGGAGCGGCGTGCAGCCGTGAACATCGGCGTGCGCCCGACCGTCGAACAGGACGGCAAGGTACTCGTCGAGGCGCACCTGCTGGACTTCGACGGCGACATCTACGGCACGCGCCTGCACGTCGGCTTCCGCCGCTGGCTGCGCCACGAGCAGCGCTTCGCCTCGGTCGACGAACTGATCACCCAACTCGGCAGCGATCTCCAACAGGCCAGGATGCTGTTGCGCAACTGACGAATTCCGAACGCCACGCCGCCTACTCGCCGACTGGGGGCACGCTGGCGTCCCCCGCTGACTCGTCGGAACCTGGCGGCAACTCGCCGGAACCTGGCGGCAACTCGCCGGTCTCCAGTACGAAGCGGAAGCCTGCTTCGTCGAGGATCGGGATGCCGAGGGTTTCCGCTTTGGTCAGTTTGCTCGCCCCAGGTTCGTTGCCGACGACCACGGCGAACGTCTTGGCGCTGACGCTGCCAGGGCTCTTGCCGCCGCGGTCCTTGATCGCCGTCTCGGCCTCCTCGCGGTTGAACCCTTCGAGCCCGCCGGTGACGACGATTGCCTTGCCTGCAAGGTTCTGGGCGAGGCGGCTGACGACGACGTTGCCGAACTCGACGCCGCCCATACGCAAACGCTCGATGAGCTCTCGGTGCGCGGGATCACTGAACCAGTTGACGACCTTGTCGGCGATCACCCCACCGACACCCTCGGTCGTCGCCAGATCGGCATGCGAGGCGCCGATGATCGCGTCGAGTGTGCCGAAGGCCCGTGCGAGCGCTTCGGCGGCTGACGGCCCGAGGTTCTTGATGCCCAGCCCGACGAGCAGTCTCGGCAAGGGGCGATCCTTCGAGCCCTGGATCGCCTTGAACAGATTGGTGGCGCTGATCTGGCCGAATCCTTCGAGTGTCAGTAGATCGTCGACGGTCAACGAGTAGAGACCGGCATAGTCTCGGACGAGCCCTCTGTCGGCGAGCGCAAACACGGTTCGCTCCCCCATCCCCTCGATATCCATGCCACCGCGGGACGCGAAGTGGATAATCCGCTGATCACGCTGGAACGGGCATTCCGGCTCGACGCAGCGGGTGTCCGCCTCGCCCTGGGCCCGGACGAATGTCGACTGCAGTGGACACGAACACGTCGTCGGAAACTCCCACGGGACGCTATCCGGCAGGCGTAGCGACAGCACCGGGCCGACGACTTCGGGGATGACGTCGCCGGCCTTGCGGACGACGACGGTGTCACCGGGACGGACGTCTTTGATACGCACCTGATCCTGATTGTGCAGTGTCGCCATGCTGACCGTCGAACCACCGACGAAGACCGGTTCGAGCACGGCGAACGGCGTCGCCCGGCCTGTGCGCCCGACCGAGACCTGGATGTTGCGCAGGATCGTATTTCGCTCCTCCGGTGGGAACTTGAAGGCGATCGCCCACCGCGGCGCCTTCGACGTGAACCCGAGGGTCTCGCGTTGGGCGAGCGAATCCACCTTGACGACGACACCGTCGATCTCATACGGCAGTTCGTGGCGCGAGTCGCGCCAGTGAAAGCAGTACGACTCGACCTCGTCGCGCGTCGCCATCTGTCGGATGTTGGGGTTGACCGGGAACCCGAGCGAGCGGAGGTATTCGAGCGTCTCGTGATGCGACGTGAACTCCGGGCCGCCGACGACTTCGCCGAGCTGATAACTCCAGAAACTCAGCTCACGGCTCGCCGTGACCGCAGGATCTTTTTGACGCAGACTGCCGGCACCGGCGTTGCGCGGGTTGACGAAACGTTGTGTTCCGGCGGCGGCGGCGCGGGCGTTGAGCGCCTCGAAACTGGCGAGCGGCATGTAGATCTCGCCGCGGACCTCCAACACGTCCGGCGATCCGGGCGGCAGCGTCTTGGGGATCGCCGCGACGGTTGCGACGTTCGGCGTGACGTCCTCGCCGACACGCCCGTCGCCACGCGTTGCGGCCTGCACCATCACACCGTTCTCGTAACGGAGGCTCATCGCCAGGCCATCGATCTTCAATTCGCAGACGAACGTCGCCTCGGCCCCACCCAATCCACGGGCCACCCGGTCGCCCCATGCGCCGAGTTCGCTGCTGTCCATCGCATTGTCGAGACTCGTCATCGGCACGCGGTGCCTGACCGCATCGAACGTTGCACCGGGCGTCGCCCCGACCGATTGCGTCGGTGATGTCTCATCGATCAGATCCGGGAAATCGGTCTCCAGCTGCCGCAGATCACGGACGAGCTGATCGAACTCGGCATCGCTGATCTCCGGCGAGTCGAGGTTGTTGTAGTGGTCGTTGTGATACGCAATCGCCGTCCGCAGATTTTCGGCTCGTGCCTTGGCCTCGTCCAACGATGTCGAGTCGGTCTTCTTGACGGTCGTCACCGCAGAGACGATAACGAGAGATTGCGGAGCAAGCCGTCCGCCATCGCTGCACCCCGCGTGTTCAGAAGCGGCTGCGGCGGAACGTCGGTGAGTTCACCTGGCGTTGGACGCGCTCCGAGACGTCGCTGACGAGGTCGAAGACGTGTTCGGCGACACCGTCGCTGTGTAAGCCGAGACCGCAGACCGGTGAAATCATCGACTGTTGGCGTAGCTGCAGCGGATCGCAGCCGAGGTCTGTCAACACCGCCCATGCGTCGTTCAGTTCACGCCACGGTCGTTCTGCCGAGTACGACAATACTCCGTCGGTGACGACAGCGCCCCACATGATCGTGCCGCCCGCTTCCAGGAATCGGGCGATGTAGCTTGCCTGCTTGGTGAGGTCCGCCCTGACAGGGAGCGAGATGATCGCCGGCCCCGCCGACAGTACATGGGCCCAGTCCGTCTCGCCGCAGCAGTGCACACCGACTGTCGCCACCTTCTCCAGTCCGGCGAGGGCGCTCGACACGAGGTCGATCGTCGTGTCAGGGGCGATCGGGAATTCGTTGAGCTGCGCCTCGTTGAGCGACGGCTCGTCGAGCATGACGACATGGTCACTCGCCGGAAGGGCGATCGTCAGGCATTCGAACATCGCCGCCGTGTGGCTGCGAACGGCCTGCAGCGCAACCTCGAAGGCAACGTCCACGTGGATACCGGCACGCAGCAGCGTCATCCCCAACGTCACCGGCCCGACGAACTGCCATTTGATCGGACCGACGTAGTCCTGAGCGATGGCGGCAGCGATGAACGCCCGGAAACCGGCGAAGGCGTCGTGCTCGAAATCGGTCTTGACCGGTGCCTCCGGATCGATACGCGCCGGGTCGACCGACACCGATCCGTACTGTCCGGGCGCGACCCCCTGGATGCCGATGACCGCCTGGGCGATCATGCCCTCTGCAGGTGAACGGCGGGGTAGCGATGGGACCGCCGGCAGGGCAGGGGTCTGACGAAGGACGAACGCAGCAGCGGCGGGAGCGTTGCGGTGCGGCAGACTGCCGACTCCGGTAGGCGTGCCCGCAGGAAGGCGAATGGCCACGTCGTCCTCCTTCCGCACGACTCGGGACAAGTCTGATAGTAGAGCGGTGAGGTTGGCGAGTCGGAGGCTCCCTGCTTGAGTCATGTGGTGTGCCGTCCAACCAGCCACGTTCGCTCACCCGCACCGACATCGTGATCCTGTGGGCCTGCAGGATTGCGTGGGTGCTGTTGGCGGTGGTCGGCGGCAGCGCCTTCTCCGACGCCCTGGACGGTCGGACGGCGTTGCTCCGCTGGATCGCCGGCGTTGCCCTGTGGGCGTTGTTCGCCGTCTGCTTCGTTGCCATGGCCGTCACCAGCACGGCGACGTTGACAATGGTGCGCCTGCTGCTTCCGGTCGGAGTCGCTGTCTGCGTCATCGCCGCTGCCTCAGGGGCGACGGCTGTCCACGCCGCAGTTGCGCTGGCGCTGGCGGCGATCGCCCTGGTCACCGGTTTCTCCAGTGAATTCGCGCGGATCTTCGTCCAGCAATCGGCATACGGCGACGAGACGAGGTTGCCGCTGCGGCTGCCCGTTCCGTTCATCCTGCCGCTGACGCTCGGTTGGATCGCAGCGGCCGGTCCGCTCGTCTCAGGACTCCTCCTCGTCGGCGCCCACGAGTGGATCGCCGGCGGGGTCCTGACGGTCGCCGGCGTCGCTGCCTCGCGCCAGCTGCGCGCCAGTTTCCACCGCTTCTCCCGCCGTTGGCTCGTCTTCGTCCCGTCCGGCGTCGTCATCCACGACCAACTCGTGCTCGCCGAAACCGCCATGGTGCTGAACACGGCGATCGTCGGCGTCGGCCTCGCGCCTGTCGGCAGTGGTGCGGCAGATCTGACCGGTGGCACGACCGGACCGCGACTGGAAGTGCAGTTGGCAGAGAGCGAAACGTTCGTCTATGCCGCCGACAGCAAGAACCCCCAGGGCAGGGCGATCCATGCGACTGGCGTGATGATCAGCCCGAGCCGGCCAGGCAGGGCGCTCGCCGAATCGGCACGCCGCACGCTGCCGATCATCTGAGCCCGGACTTCTTCAGGCGGCGATGCCTCCGCCGAGCACGAACGTGTCGGTGAGGTCGTAGAACACGGCACTCTGGCCCGGTGAGATCCGGCGCTGCGGCTCGTGCCAGTGCAGCAGACCGTCGGCGTCGAGGTTGGCAGCGTGCGCGTCGCCGTGGGCGCTGCACTGCACGAGCACGTCGCCCTCGATCGGCTCGTCGCCCCACGTCACGTTGCTCACCTGCAACGAACCGACGTAGAGGTCCGCGTCGTCGCCGACGGTGACGACGCCACCGACCGGATCGACATCGACGACGTATCGACGGCCGACCGATCCGCCGAGGTCGAGGCCGCGCCGCTGACCGATCGTGACGAGTTCGACAGCGTCGACGCTGCCGATGTCGACACCGCCGAGGTCACGCACGACCGCCGACCTGAACGGGATACGCGAGCCGAGAAAGACCTGGCGACCGGTCGTCGCCCCGATGAAGCAGACGTCCTGACTGTCCGGCTTGGCGGCGGTGCGAAGGCCGATCTGCGCAGCACGGGCGCGGACGTCGGCCTTCGTCATGTCACCGATCGGGAACATCGTGCGCGCTAGTTCACGCTGGTCGAGCATGTGCACGACATAGCTCTGATCCTTGGCAGGATCGGCGCCGCGTGCGATCCGTCTGACCCCGGCGGCGTCAGTGCCGATACGCGTGTGGTGACCGGTGGCGACAGCGTCGAAGCCGAGCGTCGTCGCCCGTTCGCTCAGCCTGGCGAACTTCAGGTGACGGTTGCATTCGATACACGGATTCGGTGTCACCCCCACGGTGTGCGCCTGCACGTACGGATCGACGACGTAGGTGTTGAAGTCCTCGGTGAAGTTGAACACCAGATGGTCGATACCGAGTTGCTGGGCGACTCGTCTGGCATCGTCGACATCGGACACCGAGCAGCAACCTGTGTCGCTCTCGCCACCCCACAACTTCATCGTCACTCCGACGACCTCGTGACCCTCGTCCAGCAGGACCGCTCCGGCGACCGACGAATCGACGCCGCCGCTCATCGCCAACAGCACCCTCACGACGACACCTGCACAGCCCTGGTCGTGGTCGAGGTGGAGGTTCTCGTACCTGCTGCGAAATTCGCCACCTCGACCGTGGCGGTGAGCCGGTCGAGGATCGCCGGCATCACCGACAGGAGACGATCGATGTCGGCATCGGTCGTCGTCCGGCCGAGCGAGAAGCGGATCGCCCCGTGCGCCAGCTCGCGCTGCACGCCCATTGCCGCCAACACATGCGACGGCTCCATCGCCCCGCTCGCACATGCTGACGCCGCAGACGCGCAGATGCCCTCCTGGTCGAGCAGGAACAACAACGACTCGTTCTCCAGACCCTCGAACATCATGTGCGCAGCGCCAGGCAGCTTGACGTCACGGGACACGGTTTCGACGACACATGGAGACATCGCCAGCAGGCCGTCGACCAGCCGATTGCGCAGCATCGTGACACGGACATTCGTCGATTCCCGCTCGGCGACCGTCAGTCGGAGCGCTTCGGCGAAGGCGACGATGCCGGCAACGTTGTGTGTCCCGCTACGACGATCGCGTTCCTGGCCACCGCCGAGTAGCAGCGGCTCGAACCGCTGATCGCTGCGGCTCCACAGGACGCCGACGCCCTTCGGGCCGCCGAACTTGTGACCCGACAGCGACATCATGTCGACGAGTGGCGTGATCGCCGCAAGGTCGAGCCATGCCGCAGCCTGGACAGCGTCGGTATGCAGCACCGCCGCGGGTGCGAGCCGCCTCACCAGCGTGCTGATGGCTGCGAGCGGCTGGATCGTGCCGACCTCGTTGTTCGCCGCCATCACGCTGACGACACGAACCTGATCCCTATGCGCCGGATCGAGTGCTGCGCTGAGTTCATCCATCCGCACCTGGCACTGCTCGTCGACGCCGATGATCCGCCCGCCGATGTGCTCGACCGGGTGGAGGATCGCGTGGTGCTCGCTGGCCGGGCAGACGGCCGTGCCACCCGCTGAGCGGGTCGGGCCGAGGATCGCCGTGTTGTCGGATTCCGTTCCGCAGCCCGTGAAGATGATCTCTCCGGCCTTGACGCCGAGGCAGTCGGCAACGATCTCGCGAGCGTCGTCGATCGCCAACCTGGCGTCGCGCGAGGCGCGATGCGACCCCGATGGATTGGCGAAACGCTCGGAGAAGAATGGCAGCATCGCCTGCACCGCTGACGGGCGCATTGGCGTAGTGGCAGCATGATCGAGATAAGTGATCGGTGTCTCAGCCACGAACCCACGTTATCTGCTGACCTCGACGGCCGGGTCCGACGGGGCCGGCGCACGTCCTTCGGCTATCGGTAACCGAGCCGGCCGGCGGCGTGATTACGGCGTTGGTAACGGGCCAGTGCACAGACGATGAACGTCTCCGCCGACACCTGCGGGGGGACATCGTGGCCGAGGCGGATGGCGAGGCCAGTGGCGATTCTCGTACCGAGAGCCCGGCGCGATGATTCGGTCATCTGGCGGTTCCGCAGCAGAAACGTGCGCGCCAGCGTGTAGTCGTCGACCCGCATCGCCGTCGGATCGATCGTCTCGGCGTAGCGCTCGAATCCGTACGGCGGCGCGAACCAGAAGGCGTTGGCAGCCCATTCGAGCGGGCGGTCGCGCACCACGATCGTCCCGGCGAGCATGTCGCCGACGCGCTGATTGCGCTGTGTGGACCAGATGCACAGCAGACCGGTCAGACCGAATCCAGGGAGGAAGAAATCGACGAGGCCCCCCATCCCGCGCAACGCCGCGTGGCGGAACTGGATCGGCGCTCCGTCGGTCGTGACCACGCGCAGACCCGTCGCCATCTTGCCGATCGTGCGGCCGCGTAGCATCGACTCACAGACGATCGGGTACCCGAGGGTGACGACGAACACGAGCAGCGACAGCACGATCGTCTGATGACCGACGTGGGCGGCGGCGAAGAACAACACGATGACGAGGAAGATCCCGCCACGCACGAGCAGATCGATGATCCCCTCCAACAGCCGCGTGGCGATCCCGCCGGTGTCGAGTTCGATGACTACCGCCTCCGGCGTCACGATGATCCCCGATCGCTGCACCTCGGTCACGTCCATCCCCTCCACACCGTACGGCCTTCTCGGGTACCGCTGCGAAAGTCCCGTCGTTGTCTCGACACCGTCCGGTCTGCTCCGATGGCGACACGCTTGTCCGTTGGATTTCGTTATACCGTACGAACTGTATGGATGTCGACGCGTTCGTCGTGGAACATCAACTCGGATGGCAGCGACTCGATGTATTGACGAAGGTCGCCAGACGCCCGCGCCACCTCGCACCGGCTGACCTCGACGAACTGCTGCACCTCTACCAGTCGACGTCGTCGCATCTCGCCTATGCGCGTTCGACCTTTGGCTCGGAGCAGGCGCTGCTGTCCCGGCTGACGATGTCCGTCGCCGCCGCCAACGGCGTGCTCCATGGGCAGCGGGCACCATCGTCGTCCTCTGGCAAGGCCATCATCCGGTTCCTCACGCACTCGTTCCCTGGCGCCTCCTGGCACATCCGGCGGTTCGTCGTCGTCGCCGCGTTGCTGACCGTGCTGCCATGGGCGGCGCTGCAGATCTGGGTCGCCAAGTCGCCGGCGGCATTCTCCGGAGTCGGTGACAAAGCAGCCACCGCCGCCTACGTCGACAACGAGTTCCAGGACTACTACAGCTCTCAACCGGCAGAGGATTTCGCATCGGAGGTCTTCTTCAACAACGTCAGAGTGGCGGTACTCGCCTTCGTCACCGGGATCTTCCTCTGCGTCCTCACCGTGCTGCTGTTGATCTACAACGGCGCCAACGGCGGCATTGCCGGCGGGCTGTTCACGCACGTCGGGCGATGGCAACAGTTCTGGGGTCTGATCCTGCCGCACGGGCTGCTCGAACTGTCGGCCGTGATCGTCGCCGGTGCCGCCGGGCTGCGCATCGGCTGGACGGTCATCGACCCTGGCGATCGGCGGCGGATGACCGCCATCGCCGAGGAGGGCCGCCGCACCGGTGCGATCCTCGTCGGCCTCGTCGGCGCCTTCGCTGTCGCTGCGTTGATCGAGGGATTCGTGACCGGTAGTGGATGGCCGACCCCGATCCGCGTCGGCATCGGCATCCTGGCGTTCGCCGTCTTCTGGGGTTCCGTCCTCGTCCTCGGACCACGGGCAGAACGAGAAGAACTCCGCCTCGCCCCGACCACCTCGATTTGACGGTAACCCGCCGTTCTGCACCGGCCCGAGTCACGAGATCTTGCAGCGGCTGCGATATCCGGTGTCTCGGCAGGTGGTGCCGTCGGTTACAGCGAGCCGGTGGCTTTGAATTCGAGGTAGGCGTCAACCAGTTCCGGTGCGAGTGTGGCGGGATCGCAGTCGAGCACTGCCGCAGCAGTGGATCGCAGCCTGGAGACGGTCCGGCGACGCTGTTCGAGGGCGCCGATCGCCGCCGCCTGGCGAAATGCACCGGCAACCTCGTCGAGCCGGGACGCTGCCGTCGCTGATCGTGACACCGATGCTGCAACCGGCGTGGACGGTCCGGGTCCCGGCCCCGGCCCCGAAACCTCCGACCCTGCTGCCCATGCTTTGACCTCCGGGTCGAAGATGCCGGCGACGACGATCAAATGCTGACGTCCGAGCACCGGCAGTGCCGGAGCGATCGATTCCTCGATCGTTGCCTCGACGAGATCGGTCAGCAGTACGAACATCACCCTGCGGCGGAACCGCGCAGCCGCATATGCGAAGACACCGGCGTAGTCGCTCTCGGCGAACTCGGGCTCGAGCCGGTACATCGCCTCGGTGATCCTGCTCAACTGCGATCGCCCGACGCCCGGCGGCACGGTCGCCCTGACCTGGCGGTCGAAGGCGATGAGGCCGACGCGGTCACCGACATGCGTGGCGACGGCGGTCAACGCCATCACCGCGTCCATCGCATACTCGACCCGTGGCACACCGCCGACGGTGCCGGCCATCAGGCGGCCGTTGTCGAGCAGCACGATGATCGTCTGATTGCGTTCGGCTCGATACGTCCGCACGATCGGCTTCGTCGCCCGTGCGGTCGCCGCCCAATCGACCCTGCGAACGTCATCGTCCGGCGTGTACTCACGCAGTTGCTCGAACTCGGTACCACCGCCGCGACGACGCGCCGATCGCAGCCCGACGTTGATCAACTGTGCTCTGCGCATCCGCAGTTCGGCCTGCTCCTTACTGCGGAACGCCGGGAACACCCGCAACGCATCGGGGATCATCCGGGTGTGCTGGCGGGCTGCGAATCCGAGCGGGCTCTCGACGCGCACCGTCAGCTCCTCGACGGGGAAACGGCCGCGCCGGGTTGGCGAGAGTTGCGCGGATACGGTTGA
>JAYTOR010000083.1:0-8236 GCA_043747685.1 Actinomycetota bacterium | reverse complement strand
CCACGCGAGGCCCAACACTTCGGACACCCGCCACCCTTGCACGAACAGCAACGCCACGGCTGCACCCAACCGGTCTGCAGACGCGGCCTCGACCAGGCGACGCGCCTCATCCGAGGACAACGCCCGTGCAGACTTGTGGCTGACCTTCGGTGCGGCCACACGATCGACCGGGTTCGCCGCGATCAGCTCGTGGATGACGGCCTGCTCGAGCACTTGGTGAAGCGTGACTCGAACGTCCGAGACGGTTCCCGTGGCAAGGCCCGACTTGAGCAGATCTGACTGCCACCGAGCTACCCGCTCCGGCGTCACTGATCGGATCGGCATGACGCCGATGGTGTCGGCAATCCGTTGAACGCGATCGCGATACGTGCCGAGCGTCGACGGACGCACCCGATGGCGGGCCACGACATCGAGCCACCACGCGGCCAACTCGGCGACGGTGGCGTCGCAGTGAAACGTCGAGGATCGGACGTGTGTCAATTCTTCGAGCTTCGCCGCACGGCGAGCGATCGCTTCCTCACGGGTCTTGCCGCGGACCCGGCGGGGCCGAGCCTCGCCGGGCACCGAGTACGTCGCCCGCCACGCACCATCCGAATCGCGATAGATCGAACCTTCGCCGTTCGACGCTTTGCCGTGCACCCGTACGACGCCGTCGTGCCCGACGCTGCGCTTGCCAACCGTCCTTCGAGCCATGGTCGAGTGCCTCCAAACCGGGAGTAACGCCGGGAGCAACGCATCCAAAACGGGAGCAACCCTGGGAGTGACACCCTACGACGCCGGTGGACGTCAGGACAACAAATGTCCTGCTCAGGCACGAAGTTTGTGCGTCGGCGGACTTCGGTGAACGTCCAGAAACGTCCTTGGCGGAACGAGAGGGATTTGAACCCCCGGGGCTGTGACACCCTTCCGCTTTCAAGGCGGATGCATTTGGCCGCTCTGCCATCGTTCCGCCTAGGAATCTACCGTCGCGACCGATGTCCCGTGCTACGCGACTCCCCACGCAGCACCGACGACTGATCGATCGGCAACAGAAGTCTGTCAGTGCGTTCGAACTCAGCGGATGTCGATTGCACCTCAGGCTTCGTGACGATCGAGACCAGCGCCGATTGAACGAGTTGGTTGGAGGAATCGTGATTCGAGTGTTTGCGGGTCCAGCGGTCTCGAGAGCAGGAAACCCTGTGCTTCGTTGACGTGCTTGCGTCGCAGATGATCGAGTTCCCCAGCGGTCTCGACGCCTTCTGCCAGCGTTCTGAGGCCAAGATCCTTGCCGAGTTGCACCAGCGTGCCCTTGAGCGCCTTGGATTCTGGAGACGTTGTGATTGCACTGGTGAATGCCCGGTCGATCTTCAGGCAATCGACGGGGAACTGACGCTGATAGGCGAGCGGGAAATCCCGGTCCCGAAGTCGTCGACGGCGATCCGAACGCCGAGGTCCTTGATCGTCTGTAGGCGGCCGGCGGTCACAGCAGCGTTGCGCATCAACGCGGTTTCTGTCACCTCGATGATCAACGAGGCCGCTGCTTTCCAGCGCCTCCCCAATATGTTCGACGAGCGCCTCGTGGCCGAGCTGACGACCGGAAACGTTGACGGAGATGTCGAGGGTGTCTCCTCGCCCATGCCAGATGGCCGTCTGTCGACAAGCCTCACGGAGCACCCAACGCCCGACTTCCTGGATCATCCCGGTCCGTTCGAGGATCGGGATGAACTCGTCGAGCTGGATCACTCCGAGTACAGGATGTACCCAACGCAGGAGCGCCTCGACTCCGACGAGTGTGAGATCGTCGAGGTTGTAGATCGGTTGATACGCAAGCCGGAACTGCTGTCCTTCCATCGCTGAACGGAGGTCGAACTCGAACTCGACGCGCCTGCTGATCGCACTGTGCATCTCCGGGAGGAAGACTTCATAGCGGTTCTTGCCGGCCTCCTTCGCCTGATACATCGCTACGTCGGCGTCGCGTAGCAGATCATCGCCGGTGGCACGGTCACCGATGGCAATTCCAATGCTCGTTTTGAAGATCAGCGGCATCGAAGTTCCGTCGAGGTCGAACGGCTGACGCATGACATCCAATAGTCGCTCAGCCACTAATTCGGGCGCGATGTTCAGACGTGCTCCATCGATCAAGATAGCGAATTCGTCGCCGCCCATTCGGCCAACGGTGTCGGCATCGCGCAACGTACTGGTCAATCGAGCGGCGACTGCCGCCAGCAGCCGGTCACCCGCCTCATGGCCGAGTGTGTCATTGACGTTCTTGAAGTCGTCGAGATCCATGTACAGGGCAGCGCAACTTGTAGCGTTCCGACGGTCGCGCGCCAACAACTGGTCGATGCGGTCCATGATGAGTGCTGGTTCGGCAGACCCGTCAGCGAGTCGTGCAACGCTTGGTGACGTAGCTCGCTCGTCCGTTCGTCGACGAGGAGCAGTGCCTGCGAACGGCTGCTTCCGACGGACAGCACCAGTGCCGCCAGCAGTCCGCTCAACGTCATCCCCGTGAGCAGCCAGCGGATCGCGTCACCATGGGAGAGAATTCCTCCTTCATTGATCCTGGCCGATGTGCGCACACTCCAGCCGTTGCGCAGATCTGTCGTGATCGTCCGAGCACCAGCGCCGGCAGCACCGACGGACAACGAGACCGCCGACGAGTTGAGGCTGTAGTCCAGGGAGACCGCCATGCCGGGGAGTCCGTGCAGCGCTTGGTCGAGTAACACCTGTGGATCGGACACGGTGCCGACCCAACAGAGAAAGGCCGCTCGCCGGGCAGCGACGGTCGTAGGGATCACACCGTCGCGATAGACCGGGATATTCACTGACAGCAGATGAGTGGTCCCGACAGCCACGGGCATATACGTTCCCAACCCAGTATCGCGAGCGACGATCACGAGGACACCGAACCCGAGTACCTCGGGCTAACGATCCAGGACATGTGCAGTCGTCGCCCAATTGCGAAACTGTGCCTGTGTCGCCGCAGCGTTCGTGACGACGAAGGCCGCAGCATTGACCACCAGGTCGTCCTGGTGTTGCAGCCCGAGTTGCAGCCGTGCAGCGATGCCCTCCGACATCGCGTCGAATGCGCGTCGGGCGTCGTTCGAATCACCGTGAGCAATCGAGGCCGAAGCTGCCACCGACGCCGCGATGCCACTGAGAGCGATCATCAGAGCGACCACACGGCCGACGACTGGTTCATCGACACCGATGTCGGAACGGGGCTACCACCGGATGAGACCGCCTCGGGTTCAACCGCACGATCCGACGCCGGGGTCAGCCGTCCACCGGATACTGGAGAATCCCCGCTCGCACCGCAATTGACACAGCCTGCAACTTCGAGTGCGCCTCGAGTTTGCTCAACACCGACTGCACGTAGTTGCGGATCGTGTTGACGCTGAGGAACAGCTCGGCGGCGATCATTTTGTTCGTCCACCCCTTGGCGAGGCCGTCCAGGACCTCGCGCTCGCGGTCGGTGAGATTGGAGCCGACCGTCGGCGGAGCGGGTTTGATCCTTCGCAACAGGCGAGCGAGCAGGGCGGGCGAGATGACCGCATCCCCGCTGGCAGCGACCCGCACAGCTTCAGCGACCTCCTCAGCCGCCCGGTGTTTCGTCAAGAAGCCGGAGCACCCGGCCTCCATCGCCGAGAGCAGCACCCGATCGTCCGTCGAGGCTGTCAGCATCACCACGGTCACCTCCGGATGTGACTCCTTGATGATCTCCGTGAGGGCCACACCGTCTTGCCCTGGCATCTGGAAATCGATGAGGACGACGCGTGGCTGTAGCCGCCTGACCAGGTCCATCGCCTCGTCGCCGTTCTGCGCGATTCCCACCACGCTGATTCTGTCCTCGTCCGAGAGCAGCCGCGCCAGGCTCTCCGCAAACATGCGGTGATCGTCGACGATGATCACGTCGATCTGCGAACCTGCTGCGTCACCCATCGATCGCCTCGCGTATCGCTCGAAGGAGCACATGGACTTCGACAGGTTTCGTCAACGTTCGCCCAATCGTCGGCGGGCCCTGAGAGTCATAGCCAGACATGAAGATGATCGGCAGCCGGTTGTGCCGTTTCGCCAGTTGCCGGGCAAGTTCATCGCCTCTCATCGCCGGCATCGCAACATCCGTCACCACGACGTCGAAGTTCCCGCCGTCGTGTTCGAACAATTCGAGCGCCTGGATTCCGTTGCCTGCCTGCACAACCGTATAGCCGTCGGCAACCAGCGCACGGCTCATTCCCTCCCGAAGCGCCAGTTCGTCTTCGACAAACAGGATGCGTTCGGAGCCCCCGCTGCCAGACCTCGCTCTCGACTCGATCCGATCGTTCGCCCCGACGGCGCCTGGAAGACGGACGGTCACGGTGGTGCCGGCTCCGAGGATCGAGTCGATGTGGACCGATCCGTTGCTCTGCTCGACAATTCCGTGCACGATCGACAGCCCGAGGCCGGTGCCGTGTGCCGGCGGCTTGGTGGTGAAAAACGGCTCGAATGCCCGTGCCACCACATCTGCTGTCATCCCGCCGCCGCCGTCGGTCACGGCGATGAGGACATCAGACGGGCGCGTCGCCACTGTTGCCTCCACCGATCCGGCAGCAATCTTCACGAATCCGCCGAGTGGCGTCGCCTCGCCGGCGTTGGTTGCCAGATTGAGCACGATCTGCTCCAACTGATGTCGATCGGCGAAGACCAACAACCGGGGCGGGGCGATTTCCAGTCGCAGCTCGATGTCTTCGCCGAGCGTTCGTTGCAGCGTCGGTGCCAACTCTTCGAGGATCCTGCCTGCGTCGAGCGCTTCGGGACGGACCGACTCTCGGCGTGCAAACGTCAACAGTTGGTGGGTCAACGCAACGCCTCGCTCCGCCGCCGCCCGGATCTCACCGAGGTCGGCGGCGACCACGGGATCATCGATCCGCCTGGCGATCAGGGTGCTGTAGTTGAGAATGACGCCCAACAGGTTGTTGAAATCGTGGGCCACGCCGCCGGCGAGTTGCCCGAGGCTCTCGAGTCGTTGCGTCGTTGCGTCACGCACCGCCACCACATCGAATGTGCCCTGTGAGAGTGTGATCGAGCTGACGGTGATTTCTGCCGGAAAGGTCGATCCGTCGCGACGACGTGCCGAACGGATGCGGCTCTCACCGAGGGCTCGGGTCGAACGGTTCCATCGATGATCCGCTTGCGCCGGTTCGTCGCCGTCTACAAACCCTGCTGGAACGAGACGACAGATCTGTTGACCGACGAGCTCGACGACGTCCCAGCCGAACAGCACCAGCGCCCGCTCGTTGGCGAAGACGATGTCGCCCGCCTCGCCGACCACCAACAATGGGTCCGGCGACGCGCGGAACAGGCTCACAAGGATGTCATCGTTAAGTTCCACGTCGACGTTCGACCGCCCTTCAGGGGTGGCCGTCATGTGTTGCTGAACCGTCATTCCCAATCAGACCGTACTCCTCTTCACCCCCCTGCGGCTTCAATTCCAACAAACCTCGACACGAGCCTGGCCGGCCGATTGGCCGCAGTCCGCACCGCTGCGACTTGGTCAGGAATGAACCGACTCGTTCGACGAAATCGTCGATGGCGAAAGGCTTGGCGATGAAGTGAGCATGCGAGCCGGGTGCGCCGTCGTCCGAGAAGACGTTGGCGGTGTAGCCGGAGAGAAAGAGGTTCGGCATATCGAGGCCTGAAGCCGCCAACTCGTCCGCCAATTCCCTGCCGTTCAGCCCCGGCAGGACGATATCCGTGACGAGCAGGTCGACCCGACCAGCGTGCTGCTTCGCCAGTATGATCGCCTCCTCGGCGTTTCCTGCAGCGAGGATCGTGTAGCCCTCCTCTTCGAGGACTCTCGACATGAGGCGCAGCAGTGCCGGTTCGTCCTCGACCAGCAGCACGGTCGCCTGACCTGAGTTGGAGCCTCCCGAGGCAACACCGGCGGGCGGTGCTTCCAGAGGTGCGTCGTGCCGCCGGAGATTGATCTCGAACGTCGCCCCTTCGGTGACCTCGCTCGACACGACGACGAAACCGTGGTTTTGGGTGACTGCACCGTGGACACTGGCCAATCCGAGGCCGACACCCGATCCGGTCAGTTTGGTGGTGAAGAAGGGGTCGAAGATCTTCGGGAGATCGTCCGCCTTGATACCGCAGCCGTTGTCGCGGACAGTGATACGCACGTAGTCGCCACCGACGACTTCGGGACGCGACGTGGAACCGGGATCCACTGACACGTTCGCCGTTTCGATCTCGATGGTTCCGAGCTCGTCGAGCGCCTCACGGGCGTTGAGGCACAAGCTGATCAAGATCAGATCGAGTTGGGCAAGATCGATTCTGACGGTCCACAGATTCGACCCGGGAATCCACTTGATTTCCGCGCTGTCACCGACCATTTGTGTCAATGACGGCAGGCGTCCGGCGATGATCTCGTTGACGTCCAACGTCTTCGGATCGACCGATTGTTGTCGTGCGAACGTCAACAGTTGCCGGGTGAGGCGTGCGGATCGTTCAGCCGCAGTCCGGATCTCGACCAGATCGTCGAGGATCGGGTTATTCGATTCAGAAGCGCTCACCGCATATTCGACACGCCCGAGAATGATCCCGAGCTTGTTGTTGAGTTCATGGGCGATACCACCGGCGAGACGGCCGATCGCCTCCAGTTTCGCGGACTGCTGCCGCTGACTTTCGAGTTGAACCCGGTCGAGTTCGGCGATTTTCGATGCCGTGATGTCGTGATGGCACATCACCACCCGCTGTTGGCTCCCGGCCAACTTCGTGATCGTCAGGTGGAACCAGCGCCGTTGTTGCGGCGAGTCACATCGATAGTCGAGTTCGACGATCGAGGTGGCACCATCGCGCACTGCCCGCATTCCATCGCGCATCGCCGAGACCACCGTGTCGGTTTCGTCGTCCGACCCGATGCCACCAGCTGCCAGGTAGGTCAACCCGACTGGATCGAGGACACCGGGCTGGGCTTCGTTCGACGCTCCGAATTCTCTCCACGCCCGATTGACCGCAACGATGGTGCCGTCGGCATCCACCACCGCAATCGTGTCGACCAACGAATCGATCGTCGCGTTTGCTGGCGGATCCCGCGCATCACGGTTATCCGACGAGACATCAGAATCTTCCACTTGGTCTGCTCTAGCGAGCGGCTGCTGCCCCCGGACACGGATCCGTAGCCAACGGCACGGTACTACGGTTCGATCAGCCGCCGTTCGGCAGCGCCGTCGGTACCTTCGAGATGTTTCACTGCACGGTCATCGACTCAGGAGATATACACCGTGCGAATGACCTCGTCGATCGTCGTCACATCGCTCGCCACGAGCTCCATCGCTTCGTGGCTCATCGATCGCATTCCCTGAGCGACAGCGAGCGAACGCATCTGCTGAGGTGGTGCTGCGGTGACGATCAGTTGGCGGATCTCGTCGGTGATACCGAGCACTTCGTAGACGCCCACGCGCTCCCGGTAGCCCGTATCCGAGCAGTAGTTGCAACCGGCACCGTGGACGAACTTGTCCTTCGGCTCTCCTCCGTAGAACTCATAGGCCGCGAGGTGTTCGGGGCTCGGTTCGTACACGACGGCGCACGACGGACATATCTTGCGGACCAGTCGTTGGCCGACGACACCGACGAGTGACGAGGCGATCAGGAACGGCTCGATACCCATGTCGACGAGGCGGTAGACCGATGAGGTCGCATCGGTGGCATGGAGTGACGACAGAACGACGTGCCCCGTCAATGCCGACTGCACGGCGATCCTGGCTGTTTCCTCGTCACGGATCTCCCCGATGAGGATGACGTCGGGATCTTGCCGGAGTATCGATTTCAACCCGTTAGCGAAAGTCACATCGGCCTGCAGATTGATCTGCATCTGGTTGACGGCCGGGAAGACGTATTCGACTGGATCCTCGATCGTCATCACGTTCAATTCGCTCCGGCTGATCTCCGCAAGCGTTGCGTACAGCGTGGTCGTCTTGCCGGATCCTGTCGGTCCACTGCACAACATCATGCCGTAGGGCTTGCGCACGATCGCCAGATACCTCTCGTGGGTATCCAGCGGCATGCCGAGTTCGGACAGGTGCTTCACGGAGCGGCTCTTGTCGAGCAGCCGCAGTACGGCGGTTTCCCCGAAAATTGTTGCACCCGTTGCGACGCGCACGTCGACACCTGACCCGTCGACCGTCGTCTCGAATTGTCCGTCCTGTGGCCTGCGGCGTTCGACGATGTCCATCTCGGCCATGATCTTGATACGACTGACCAACTCTGGGCCGGT
>JAYTOR010000082.1:0-24999 GCA_043747685.1 Actinomycetota bacterium | reverse complement strand
ATGACTAAGGGCTCACCGACGAACAACTTGGGCAGTTGAAGCCTCATAAGCGCTGCTCACGGATGGCGTGATCATGCGATCAATCTGGCGTCGAGCCCTTAGAGCCGGAACACTCGTGCCAACAAACTCTGGAAGCTCGGCCGGATCTTCGATCGGGAACGGCACGATTGAATATCTCTCGGGCGGTATTCCTTCTGCGGTGAGCGCCGCTCTGATCAGAAGCGACCGTTCGAAGTAAGTCAGAGGGTTACTTTCAGGGATCGCCCGATGTGCCGCACTAGCGGGCGCCACCTGTACCAACCGACGCTGATGAAACTGAGTGATCCCGACATGCACGTATTCGTACCGCTGAAAGGCCTCAAGCGCATACTCAAGATGGCCCAGGTGAAAGGGTTGGAAGCGTCCGTGAATCGACGCTTCAGCGAATCGGGAAGTCATGTAGTTCGGAGACTACCTTTGACATGAGTTCGAAGTACCAACTCAGACCAGTTCTCAAAGTCTGTCAGTCTGTCGGAGATCATCTCGGGAGTTTCGAAGCGGAGATCCATCAAGAACCCTCTTTCGCCAATCTCGATCGTCGAGTCCTCGGCGGGGTGAACTTCATACAGCACTCCTAGATGTTGCGTGCTCACCTCGGTTCTCGGATCGTATATAGCACCAACAAGCGAGAGGCTGGGTGGGCTGGAGAACCTGAGTTCCTCTGAAAGCTCCCTTTGGATCAGACTCGGTCCGGCCTGTGGGTCGAAGACACTAAATAAGGGAGGAACATCCTCGGGGTTTAGATGACCGCCGAACAGCATCGAGTAAACACCATGAAGTCTGGCTTCGGGCAGTCGCTTGGTGCGCTTGTACGTCGCTATGGTGCCGCGTCTGACCACGAGGAACTGGGACACAAGCTGGATGACATCGAAGTTCTCTTCGGCCTCTCGTCGCTGCATAGGGTACGTGTGCGAGATGAGCATGTCGCTCTCATCTGACGCGAGGTATCGCAAGCCAGGCTCCGGAAAGAGCACCTCCAGAAGTTCGCGCCCGAAGACCACTACTTCCTCGTCCAGTAGCGCCTTCTGAAACCGGTCAGCGAAGAACTCTGTGATCGCGGGCTTCCAGCTTCGCAGGGCAAAGCGGTTTGGATCTGACCTCATGAACCGGGAGCCCTCGTGTCTCTCCAGCACGTCCACCGAGAGTTTTGACTTCATGGTCTGCGAGGGAGTTGCACCGTTGGTCGTCACCAGACCGAGGTGAACCGCTCGTTCGAGAATCTCCTGAGGAGACATCGGCACACCGGCGTCTCGGAGCACGACCTCGGCGGCGTCCAGAAAGGACAGCGTGGGGGCGCGTTCAACAGACACGGCCCAACATAGCATCGGACCGTGTGGTGTCACGACGCTCAGACACGCACCTCATGACGCATCTCGCCGCCATTCCCTGTGAAGTTTGACGGCAGCGTCTCTCGGGCGTCCCCCGTCGTCCGTTGCTCCCGGGTTGCTCCCGAACGACCGCCCTCGATCTCCGGGAAATAGCGTCTTACCAGGTACGACGCGACCACCGATCGACCAACCCGCGAATCCCTCCCATTTGAATCGCCGACAGAAGTTTCTTTGAACAAGTGGCTATGACTTCTCAGCCGATATTGCGACGGCGAGATTGCGTTTACCTCGGCCGCCCGCGGGTCTCGAGCGTTGTGCCGGCTCGGCTCTGGGTGGGGGCGTGCTGGCTCAGCTTGGCAAGCATTCGACGCGGCTTGCCGAAACGCGCGGTCTGTCAAGATTGTCGACGTCTTCAGGGCCAGCGGCCGACACGATCGGACTTGAAAATGTGCGAACCAGATCAGGAGGACCAACCGGGAGATGACGTCGTTCCACCGGCGACTCTCGTCAGCGCCAAGACGCTTGCCGACTTCAGCGGAGCGGTGGAGTTGAGCCAGGAGGACTTCGATCGGATCTGCGACCTCGCGCTGATAGGCGAACTTCGAACCGTCGACTCGGCAGCGCGTATCGCCGTGAAATCGCTGCAAGGGTACGGCGACGCGAGCGAGGACGACCGGGAGGGCGTCAAGCCGACGATCCTCACAGCCGCCGTTCGCAGGGAGCGATCGCCGGCTACTTGTCGGGACGTCAGGCGCTCGGCACAGCGGGCCAAGCAGTCAGATGGTCGTCCGGAGACGGTGACGCCGAACTGCTGATCGTCGGCGAGCACGAGATGGACATCGGCTCGACTGATTGGCCACAAGCATTTCACGGCGCCGGGTTGGAGATGGTCGACGTCATCTGCCACGAAGCGGGCTACAACGAGCCTCCGGACGTACTTCAGGGAGGTGTCCTCATGGGCTCACGACGGCGCAATGGCAATGGCGCTGCTAGAGCATGATCGATGGATGCAGCGCTCACGACCCCGTCTGTAGAGGGTCCTACCGGGTGACACGGATGCGGCGACCAAGTGTGACCCAGTAGCGAGGGCGAACGCCTCCGATGGCGAGACGAACTCGGTCGCCATCAAGACGATGTCGGCGACGATGATGATCGTCACGCAGTTCTTGCCGATCCACGTCATCACCGTCGCAGGCGCTGCGCAATCAAGGACTTTGCTGGAGTCAATCGGATCGGCTGCTGCATATTCGGTTGGGATCATCCGGTAGTGCGTTGCGGCATCGGTTTGATGGCTGGAGTTCAACGCGGAACAGGCAGTGAAGAATATGACACGAGAATCTGCGTTGCTATGGCGGTTGCTATGGATCTGACCACCACTGTTCGTGCCATAGCTTCTGACCTTGACATTTACGAATACCGGCGGAGTCCCACCCTCTCCGCGAATGGGTATTTTGCAGTGCACCGGCGTTCACCAAAGGTGAACGCCGGTGCCTGTGAACTGGGCTGCAGCGGAATCGAGACCGATCCACCCCTCGGCACCCTTACTGTCTGGGTCACCGACGCTGCCGGCAGGTTCTGGTCCTCAGCGTCGAACACCGACGCTTCATGGGCCGCCTGGTCACAGGCGATCCCAGTCCACTGATTGGTTCGGACCGTAGGCAGCGGTGCAGTGAACCGGTTGATCCAGATTGGCGGAGGTTCGCTCTGCGGTGACGGACAGGCGGTCGAGGGCAGGCAGATATCTGCTTCGCTGAGGTGAATGCGGTCCGGCGACGTCGTGTTCGACGTGGGACGATTCGGTTCAGTGTCAATGAATTGTGCGGATCGTGGTGGCATCCACCGCTATAAGTTACTGTTCAGACGACGTGCGATTTCAAGGGCTGCTCCAGGCCATGGTTGCTCGTCCGTATTGGATGGTCTCAGTGATTGCTGCCGCCTACTACTTCCACTGGGGTGTCGTGCGTATCTCGCTCGGCAACGTGTTGGTGATCGCGTCGATGCTGGTTATTTTCGTGCTTGCGTTGGTGCTCCCGTTTCCTACCCATGGGGACGTCGTCGATGCTGAGGAACCGATTGCTCCAGCTGCTATCGCCGTGGGGCGGAGTTGGACAGTCAGGGTACGAACTCGGCTCAGTCGGGTCGTGCCACCGGGACAGGCGCTGCCCGATCGTCAACCCGTGTATGTGGCTTCTTGGATCTACGTGTTCGGGGTGCTCAGTTTGGCGGGTTTCGTGGTCGTCGTGGCAACGGGGTTCGTCCTGGCGATCGAAGGGGCGACATGGTGGCACACCAGCTCGACGGGACACTTTGTGAACTCGACTCATCTGTGGAGTGTCGAGTTGTTCTTCGCTGTGATGGTGATGCATCTCTGGGGGAAGTTCTTCATGGCCGCGTGGCGGGGTGGCAGAGGGATCACCTGGGTCACTGGCATGGTCGCATTCTTCGGTTCGATCGGTACTGCCTTCACCGGCTACCTGACGCAGTCGAACTTCGATTCGCAGTGGATCAGCACGCAGGCCAAGGATGGTCTCAACGCCTCTGGCGTCGGGGCATTCTTCAACGTGCTCAATGGCAGCCAGATGCTGATGTGGCATATCACGCTGCTGCCACTCATCGTCGGGATCGTCGTGGTGATGCACGTGATCATGATCCGTCGCCATGGTGTCGTTCCACCGATCGATGCCGAGTCGCCGGTCGCTGCCGTAGCGTTTGAAGATGCTGCCGTCGAAGAAGCTGCGACCGTCGCTCCCGTACCGTTTGAAGACGCTGCCGTCGAAGAAGCCGCGACCGTCGGTGTAGCGCCGTGAAACGAAACGCCGATGCCGTTGAACGTACCCGGAGGCCCTCGATAACGCCTGATAGTCATGCCTTCCCGACCAGGCCATATGACTTGGTCAAGGAATTCGTCATCGCCCTCGGGGTGATGGCCGTGTTGACGCTGATCTTGGCGGCAGTGTTTTCGTCTCCTGACGACAAGGCAATCACGTTGCAATCGTGGGCCAAGGCGGCTCCGAACGATGTAGTCGCAACTGCGACCGCCGAACTCGCCGGGACGAGTACGAGCGCAGGTTACGGGGCACCGTACAATCACGGTAGTCCAGGACAGAACATCGGCCCGTTGAGCCTGCAGCGTTGGGCTGGGGTGCGGATCCCGATCGATTCGGCCAAGGACCTCGTGACCGAACCCCTGCGCAGCCTCAGCGGTGACCCGACGGTGGCCGCCGCCCTCACGACCTGGGACGCTGCCACACCTGAGAAGCAGCAGGCTTGGGCAGGCAGCTATTCGGACGCGTTGACCGCCGCGCCCGACGGAAATCCGGCAGCTGTCGCCGCCGGCGATTACGGTCCCGTTCCAGCGCTCGCCAACGGAGAGTTGTCGCTGGCCTTGAACGGAGGGCTGGAAGGTTTGCTTGCCGCCCAATCCACGTTCTATGCCAACGACAGCACCAAACCGCTGGTGCTGTTGGCGGACGGAAGCTACCTCGAAAGCCAGGCCCGCGCCCAGAGCCTCGGCGGAGACCAGTGGGGCATGATGAACGAGACCGGCAACTACCCCGGCCAACCGTGGCTTTGGGGATACACGTTCTGGTACCAGGTGAAACCATTCTCGACCTCCGGTAACGCCGACGCTCTGATCTGGGGATTGATGGCTGTCCTCAGCCTTGTACTGATCCTCTTGCCATGGATTCCTGGACTCCGCAGACTGCCCCGCTACCTCGGCGTGCACCGTCTGATATGGCGCCGTAGCTACACAACCAGTCCGCCACGGCGTCCCCCCAGCTCGCAATAGGTGCCGGTACGCCCGCGTGCCTCGTCGATTCCCGACCCGGGCGCGGAAACGTGGTTGATTGAACGGTCGACTGAAATACGCCGTGTGGAGTACGAGATGCATGTTGCCTTACCGTTGCTGTGGACCTTGGTCGAGCGTTGCGCCTTGGAGGTTCGACATGTTCGATAGGACCAGCCGGCTCGGCTTTGTTGCGGTTTGCCTGCTCCGCGAGGTGATCGGGTCATGAGTGGTCGGGCAGTGAGGACGGCCGTCCGGTGGGCCGTCGGACTGGTCGTCGTGGTGCATGGATTCATTCACCTGCTCGGCGCTGCGCTGGCTGCAACAGCTGGTGCCGTAACATCGGCCCAGGCGGACCCTGCCCACACTGCGACGAACCCGTCACCATCACCGACATCACGAACCCGCCTGCATCACCAAACCCGGGAACCGACAACAAAAACTGAAATGACCACCACGACCGCTTACACAAAAAATCCGACAGTCCCTGGTGCGCTGCTGTACGGCGATCTCCGCGCGGCGAGCCGTTCATGCGCCGCTAGCGCTTCGATCCGCCCATCGCTGATCGGGCGGCGACCGGCACGTCGTAGAGCTTCTGCTCGTTCGACCGGATCTTCGGACGCAACGGTCGGGTAGGGGTAAGAGCCTTCGTCGACGAGTTGCTGACAGATCGTGCCGGTGATCTGATTCATCCGACGCTTGACGTATTCGTCGACCCGAGAGCGAGCGCGTTGATGGCTGAGCAGCTGCCGCTCGGAGCACCAAGCTGACTTCACCTCCACAGGGCTTCGATCTCCCGCCGCCGCTGCGCTCGGTCGAGTCCGCGCAGATCGACCGATCCGTGCTCGGTCACGAGCACGTCAATATCGTGCGACGGGGTGCTCGCAGGAAAGTCGAGGCGTTCGACGAGTGTGCTGCGACCTGACCTTTTGGTCGGTACGGCGATGATGCTCGAGCCCCGCCGCGATGTCGTTGCGGCTGCGGCGTAGTCGGGCTGGCCCCCGATGCCGGCGAGCGCCGAATGGTTCGCTCCCTCCACGTTGACCTGGCCATCGAGGTCGATCTGAAGGGCCGTATTGATCGCGATTAGCGGTGGCCCCTCGGCCAGCCGCCCGGGATGATGCGTGCACTCGACGCCGTCGAGAACAGCGCGGCCATCGGCCCAGTCGTATAGCACGGTCGTACCGGCTAGATAGGTCCCGAGGGGAATTCCAAGGACGAGCCCGCGGTGGTCGAGTTCGACGACGTCGTCGGTGAGGATGCCACTGTCGATATGCACGGCAACTTTGAGCTGGGACAGCACCGCCGCCCCGAGCGGCCCGGGCGCGAACTGCACTCGGTCGCCGGTCGAAATGTGGGCTATCACCCGCTCGGCGATGTCTCGATCGATGTCGGTCGGTACCTTCCACGAGTACTGCGGGACGCCTGTTTCGGCCGTGCCGACCACGTTCACTTGGTCGCCCAGGGGCTGTCCGCGGTCGGCTCGCGGTGCCTGCGGATGTTCGACGACTGCGATCTGCGCACCGGTGAGCAGCGCAGATCGTAACCACGACACTTCAGTGGTCAGCGAGAACCCGTGGTCGTCCTGCCGGGCGGGGAGCACGACGAGATCGGGTCGCATTGCGCGCTCGAGCAGCGCGGGAACCGCACCCATCCGTACCGGAAGCTGATCCACCTGGCCGGCGTCGATCGGGCGCCGCAACGAGTAGCCGCCCATAAGCGTCACTACCCGCGCAAACGCAGTGAGATCGAGTCCGTCGGGAGCTACGGGCATCCAACCGAGGATCAGCGTTACGTCGCTCTGTTGTCTGGCCGCATCGGACAGTTCAGCAGCCACAGTCAGCGGCGTGCCGACACCGTCGCCCCAAGCGATCGTCATGCCGGACCGGATCAACTCGGTCAGCGCTCGATGGGTGCTAGAAGTAGGCATTCGACCGAACTGACGGCTCACTTGAGCGACTCGGGCGGTGCCAGGTAGGCGACCACTGACTGACGGGACCGGGCCGCAGGAACGACCTCGGGAACGCACAATCCCGGGTGAGGCTGGGCGTTAGACGATGCGCGATCGCGCCGTTGAGCAGGGAGAGTTCGTAGCGGAGATGGGCGACACCGAGGATTCCGGCATTCGGCGGGTCAATGATCGGTACGAAGCCCTCCACATCGAGATCGTCCACCGCAATTATGGAGAACGTGCCGAGTTCCATGTAAATCGGTTTCAGCCATCCGTGTTCTGGCGATGGCCGCCAGTCGAGCAGATTCGTTGGAGATCGCATCTAGACCCAGCAGGTTCGCGTTGCGGATCGGCGCAACGAGTCCGTCATGCAAGCGTGCCAGTCGGTCGACGTGATGTGATCGGTGTCGGTGAGCGTCGCGCAGACACCAGCGGCGTCCGCCTCCTGTTCGACGTCGAGGTGCAAGCCGCCGGCCCGTGGGTTTCCTCTGCCAACCTTCCCACAACCCTTCTCGAAGCGTCGGACCCGTGCCATGCGGTGGTGGAGGTCGATGGAGACTGGGTCAGACAATGTAAAAATGTTCCGTTCCTCGGTTTGTTGTTGGTGCGGAAGGGGCGGACGCGCCAAGTCGTCGATGACCGACGATCGTGGCTGGCGCGTCCGCCCGGCAGATGGTTATGGCTGATAGAGCTCGAACGGTCCCGCCCCGGTCACGAAACCGGATTTCGGAATGTTCTTGCCCGTCACCAGAGGGCTGTCCATCCAGAACGTGGTAGCCGCTGGCGTTTTGCCTGCCAGTAACTCAGCGAGCACATTGCACGCAATCACGGCCGTGCCCTCGAGGTCGTTGGCTGCGGTGGCGGCAAAGCTTCCGCCGGCTCTGATCATTTCCAGCGCGGTGGAGTCTCCGTTGAAGGAAACCACGAACTGGGAACCCTTTGCGCTGTCGACGGCCTTTGCTGCTCCCTCGCCGAGCGTGTCGAACGAGGCGTAGACCGCGTTGATCTCCGGATTGGCTTGGATTGCCTGCTCGACCTTGGCCTGAGTGTCGGCCAACGCGTTGGAGATGTCGACCTCGACCTCGACTATCTTGATGTCCGGAAACTCGGTCTTGGGCCCGACCATGGCCTTGAACGCGTCGGCGCGTTGGCGGAGACTGGGCGTCACCCTGGCGTTGACGATGAGGACCGTACCCTTGGCCACGCCCTTGTTCTGCGCTGCCAATCGGTCGATGACGTACTGGCCAACTCGAGCTGCGCTTTGGAACTCAAGGCCGGTGATCGAGTAGGTGCCGCTCCGCTGGCCGCCCCAAGCTGTCACGACGGGGCGCTTGGCGTCACCGGCAGCCTTGAGTTGCGCGTCGAGCGCTCCGCCGGACACGTCGTTGGCGACGTTGTAGATGGCGTCGACTCCGGCAGCATTGGCTTGTTCGAAGGCGGGTGTTGCCTGGGTGCCGCCTTTCGCATCAAATACCTGTGTGGTGCCCCCATTGTCGGCGACGCATTTCGTGACACCTCCCTGGATGCGGTCGACGGGTTCTAGGCCGGGCGCGAGCGAAATGATTCCGATCTTCTTACCCTTGAAAATGGTGTAGTCGGTCGATGGTGTCGCCTTTCCGGACGCACCGCTCGTACTCGTTGCGGCCGACGACGCCGTGCTGGCGGCAGTCGTCGCTTCGGTCGTGGCCTTATTGCTGCCGCAGCCCGCGACTCCGATCATCATCGCTGTGACGCCGAGCAGTGACGCTCGAATTTTGTGGTGATACATTGCCAAACCCCCTGTGATGTCCGCGTCCAGTGGAACGCGGATGTTTCAACCGCTGGGTGCCCCAACGGTGCCTGCCCCGAGCCCCCGGCGGGAGTTCACGGCAAAGGACTGTTGCGAAGGGCCGGGTTTCGGCCGTCCTCCTGTGCGTCGAGCCATGCGTCGATGCGTTGCTTGGTGGTGTCGGTGCCCACGACCGCGAGGAACGAGCGTCCTTCGGTACGAAAGCCGTCGGAGTTGCGAACCCGGCCGCCGGCCAGCGCTCGCTTCGCCGCTGCGATGACCGATGGTGTGTTGCGTGCGATTCCCTCTGCGAGATCGATCGAACGCCGGACCGGATCAGTATCGACGATCTGCACCAATCCCATGCGCCGCGCCTCGGTGCCCGACACAGACTCACCGGTCAGCACGAGCATCGCTGCATTCCCGAAGCCGATCAGCTCAGGGAGGCGTTGGGTGCCGCCGGCCCCTGGGACCAAGCCCATCCGTGTCTCAAGGACCCCGAGCCGTGCTCGGGGTGCAGCCACACGCATATCTGCAGCGAGTGCGAGCTCCAGCCCTCCGCAGGTTGCCTGCTTCGGCACGGCCACCACCACGCCGTTGGGGTACGACTCGACCGACTCGATCGCGTTGAGCCATGGTCCCCAGTCCGAGATCGGTCGGCCCTCCGACATCTCGCGTACTTCGGCGAGTTCAGCGTGAACCACGTCGAGGATGAGTACCAACACGGGAGGTTCGCTGCGCGTGGCACAACTGGTGACGTGTTCGGCGAGTTGGCGCGCACCTTCGATGTTCATCGTACGGCGCTTGCCACCGTCGTATCGCAACACCGTGATGTGATCGTCCCGCTCGACAATCCAGTAGGCGGGTGGTGACGAGGTGTTCGGATCGCTCATGGTGCTCCTGCGGGTTCGGGGGTTGCTTCGTAACACAGGTGAAGGATGTCGGCCTCCGCAACGGGTCGGTGCAGTTCGCCGACGAGGCGCCCTTCGCGCAGCACGATGACACGGTGCGCAATGGCAGCGACTTCCTCGAGGTCGGACGACGCGACTATGACCGCGATGCCGTTGGCTGCAAGGCCGCTGATCAGCCGGAGGATCTCGGTCTTGGCCCCCACGTCCACACCCTTGGTCGGCTCGTCAAGCATCAGAACCTTGGTATTCCTGCCCACCAGCCAGCGCGACAACATCGCCTTCTGCTGGTTCCCGCCCGACAACGTCGAGATCACCTGCTCCGGACCCGTCGTCGCGATGCGCAGTCGATCGATTTCGAAGAGGGTCTGCTCGACCTCGCGCCCGCGATGCTGTGTAGGTAGCCACCTCGATCTGCGAAAGCTGCGCAGGTGAGCCAGCACAATATTCTCACGAACGGAGCGCCTCCCGATCAAGCCCTGGTCGCGACGTTCCTCGGGGATAAGCGCGATGCCGGCACGAATCGCGTCGGCAGGTGATCGGAAATGCACCACCTTTCCGTCCATCAGCAGGTCTCCGCCAGTAGGTCGGAAATACCCGAAGACGTTCATCAGCAGCGATGTGCGACCCGATCCGACAAGGCCGCCAACACCGAGAATTTCGCCTGCCCGAAGCGCGAAGCTGACGTCGTCGAGAGGGCCGCCGGCAAGTCCTCGGGCCTCGAGCACGACGTCGTCACGCGGAGGGACAAATTCTCCGAGCGTGTCGATCTCGCCAGCCTCGCGGCCGATGATCGCGGCGATGAGTTTAGTGCGGTCAAGTGCGTCGATCCGGTGTCGACCTACAGTCTGGCCGTCCTTCATCACGGTGACGGCCTCCGCGATTCGCAGGATCTCACCGAGACGATGAGACACGAACAACACGGCGATGTTTCGAGCTTGCAAACGGGCGACAGCCTCGAAGAGAAGCTCGACCTCGGCATCAGACAAGGCGACGGTCGGCTCGTCCATCACAACGATGCGGGCGTCGCCGCTGCACGACCGGGCGATGCCGACCATCCATCGCTCGGCAACGCTCAATGAGGAAAGCTTCGCAGCCGGGTCAACGTCGATGAAACCACGCAGCACCTCTCGAGCCGCTTGCTCGCCCTTGCGTCTCGACACGAGCAACCCGGTCCGCGGGAGCGTCTGTCCGAGGAATATGTTTTCCGCGACCGTCAGTCGCGGAACGAGTGCGACGTCCTGGTGAAGGAAGCGGAAGCCGAGCCGGTAGGCCTCGGCCTCGTTACGGATCTCGACCGGGACACCGTCGATCTTGATGACACCCGAGTCGCGATGCTGCGCGCCGGCGAGGATCTTGATCAGCGTCGACTTGCCAGCTCCATTCTCACCAACGAGGCCGTGGACCGTCCCGGCGTCGATCAGCAGCGACGCGCCATCCAGGGCGCGCACGCCCGGGAACTGCTTGCACAAATCCTCAATCTCGATGAAGTGGTGCTCGAACATGTTTCCCCGGTCGTCGACGCTCCCCCAAGAGCGCCCTCGTCGAACTATAACGAATGATCGACCGGAAAGATAGTCCATAACCAAACCAACGTTCGGTGAACTATTGCTTCCATTTCGGGTCCGAGTGTGGCAAGGTAGCTGCGTGGGGTAACTGAGCGAGCGGTCGTGGCCGGGGTAGTGAATGTGACGTTTTGCTTGGGGGACACATGAACGAGACGATGATGGAGGCAGTGTTGGATTCCGAAACGCATGAACCGGCGGCAGCCCGCGCCGCACGACGTGCTACGGACGAACCGGACAGGGGACAGCGCGTGCTCTCGTTCGCGTCACGCTACGGAACACTGGTCTTTCTCGTTTTTCTGTTGGTGCTTTTCACCGTTCTGTCGGAGATCGTCCTTAGTCAACAGCGGTTCTTCACCGGCGCGAACCTGTCGCTCGTCCTCCGTCAGTCGGCGGTCTTAGCGATCCTCGCCGGTGGGTTGACGGTGGTGCTTATCCTCGGCGAGTTCGACCTGTCGATCGCCGCCTCGCTCACACTCGGCGGCGCAATGTTCGCCCAGATCGTCCAGGGGTCGTACGTATTGACCTGGCCGCGGATTCCGTTCACGGGAGTTGGCGGTGGCGCAATTTTCGGAGCAAGTTGGCAATCCTCGATCGGATTCGCTCTCGTGGCAACGTTGCTGTTTGGCATCTTTCTCGGACTGATCAACGGTGTCGTGGTCTCCTACTTCGGGGTAACTGCCTTCATCGCCACACTCGGAATCGCCGGCATCGTCGAGGGCTATCTGATTCGTCTCACCGGCGGTCGATCGGTCCAGCTGCCAGACCGGGTCACGAACACTGCGCAGGGGACCCTCTTCGGCTGGACCGCACCGAAGAGCTGGCTGTGGCATGTCCGACTGTTCGGAGGTGATCTTGAGTTCAACCTTTCCGGGTTAAGCCTGCCGTTGATCGCGCTCGCCGCCGTGGTCGTGCTCGGCCTGCTGTGGACATTTCTCAACCACACCGAGGCGGGCCGCAAGATGGACGCGGTCGGCGGCAATCCGGAGGCATCTCGGCTGGCGGGGATCAATGTCCGCCGCTACCGCCTGATGGCGTTCGTGCTCTGCGCCGTAGTTGGTTCGTTCGCTGGCATTGTTCTTGCGTCCGGTCGGACAGGTTCTGCCGTCACCTTGGTCGGTAACCAGAGCTCCTACTTGTTGCAGGCGTTCACAGCGTGCTTTCTGGGCGCTGTAACGCTGAAAGAAGGAGAGTTCCACATTGTCGGCACAGTCGTGGGCGTCACACTTATGACCGTGACCTTCTCGGGCCTGATCATTCTCGGTGTCCCCGGCTACGCCCAAACCGTGGCAAACGGCGCCATTCTCGTTGCGGCACTGACATTCGCTGGACTTGCCCGCAAGGCAGCGGCTCGTCCAGATCGCCACCGGCACGCCTCTGCCGGTGGCGACCGCGTTGGCACAGATACGGCCGCTGCACAAGACATCACACATAACAACAAGGGGGAAATACCATGATCACACGACGAGGGACGAAAGCGGTTGCCTTAGTACTTGCACTGGCAGCTACGACGGCCGCGTGCGGCAGTAGCAAGCAGTCGGCGTTGACCACGGCTGCTGCTACCGCAACGACCGCAGCCGGAAGTGCGAGCACGTCCGCAGCTGCGGGAACGAGTGCGGTCGCCAGCGACTCGACCGTCGCCGCGACGACGGCCGGGGCTGGAACCACCGGAGACACGACGGCGAACGCGTCCGGACCGAACACCGCGAAAGGGGAGATGCCTGCAGGCGCCGTGGAGGTGAGCATCACGGGCGATGTGTCGAAACTGAAGGGTTTCACCGCCGGAATTGCCAATCTCGCCCCTGTGCCAGGAGCTGAGCGCTGGTCGCGGCCACTCGAGAAGTGCCTGAAGACCAACGGTGCCACGACGGACTTCCAGGACGTCGGCGGCGACGCGACCAAGCTTCCTGCTCTGCTCGATGGATGGCTCGCAACCGAAACCAAAGCCGTGTTCAACATCGGAATCGACATGAGTGGTCAGGATTCGGTTATCGCCAAGTTTTCTGCATCCAAGGTTCCATTCATTACCTGGGGTGCCGGTTCGCCGGCCGGGGTCGTGGCGCTCGATGCCAACCAGGAGGAAGACGGCAGGATCATTGCGGGCTACGTCGCCGATCAACTCGCCGGCAAGGGTCACGTGTTCCTCGTCAACGCCAACAATCCGGCGTTGCAGAGCCGCGAGAAGGGCATCAAGGAGACGTTCGCGAAGTTTCCGGGCATCGCCCTGGCCGTGGGCGGCGAAGCGACCGGCTTCACTGCGGAGTCAGCCCAGAAGTCAACAGAGTCCGCACTGCAGGCCGACCCCGATATCAAGGCGGTAATCGGCGGTTTCGGTTCCCTCGGTGTCGGCGCAGCCACGGCGGTGACGGCTGCCAAGAGCAGCGCGATCGTCGTCTCGATGAACGGTGACCCCGACGAGTACGCAGCAATCCGAGCTAACGGGCCCTTCAAGGCAACGGTCGCCGACGGTCACGAGTACGGCGGTGAGGCGGCTTGCAAGATCGCTGCGTCGATGCTCGCGGGCAACCCGGCACCAGGCAAAGCCGGTAAGCCCATTCTCACCACCTCGGTGCTTGTGACCGCCAGCAACGTTCCAGCGGATGGCAAGATCGAGCCCACGCCGCGGAAATTTTACCAGCTTCCTTAAGGCTCATGATCGGGTGCAGGCTCGTGCCTGCACCCGACCGACCACCATTCCGTAGATCATGATCGAAGGTGCGAAATCGCTGTGACCGACAACGACAATGCGGGGGTGGCGATCGTCACCGGCGCCGGACGGCATCGAGGCATCGGCCGCGCCATCGCGTTACGGCTGGCTCGCGACGGGTTTGTCGTCGTGGTACACCACCGGTCGCCGGATTCGTCGCTGACCGAGGACGAGCGGATGTCCGGCTGGCGGGGCGCAGACTCTGTGGTGGACGAGATCCGAGCCAACGGTGGTTTCGCGGTGTCGGCTGCGGGCGACATCTGCGAGAACGAAACGGCCGAACATCTTCTCGACGTCGCCGCTGGACTCGGATCGCTGGCAGTACTCGTGAACAATCACGGCACCGCCGGCGAGGCGAACACGTACATGGCCCACGAGACCCCGGAGGATGTTTGGGACGCGACACTGCGGATCAATCTTCGCTCGTTGTTCACCTTGAGTTCCGTCCTTGTTCCATGCCTGGCTCGCAGCATGGCACCGAACAAATCGATCGTCCACCTCTCGTCGACGGCCGGGCACCGAGCACTCCCGCGCTACGGCGCATACTGTGCATCGAAGGCGGCCGTGGAGAGGCTCACCGAACAGCAGGCCATCGAACTGGCCCGCCACTCGATCAGGGTCAACTGTGTCGCTCCCGGGATGACGCCAACAGACATGATCGACCAGACCATCGCCCGAGCTGCGGCTGTCGCTCACACGGAATCGAGCTTGATCGTCGAGGCCACCACCCGCCGCATCCCAATGCGCCGCCTCGCCCGGACGGACGAAATCGCCGCCGCCGTCTCTTTCCTTGTCGGTCCCGACGCTTCGTACGTCACCGGTCAGATCCTGACCGTCGACGGCGGCATGTCGCTGAACTGATCGCCACCCCGACTCGCAATCGCCAGGAACCCCCATGACTTCTCCGCTCATTTCGTTCGACGAAAATCTGCTTTGCGAACTCGCCGTTCGCGACCCCTACGAGTACTTCAGGCCGTTGCGCGAGAACGACCCCGTACATTGGAATCCGCGCCATCGGGCCTGGATCGTGACGCCCCACGCTGAGCTCAGTAGTTCGCTGCGCGGCCAATATCTAACAGCGGAGCGCATCACCCCGTTCACCAAGGCAATCAGTCGTGCTTCGGACAGCGACGACGTCGATGCCACGTTTTCGATCCTCAAAGATTGGGTCGTGTTTCGCGACCCACCCGAGCACACTCGGCTCCGCAAGCTCGTCTCGCGTGCGTTCGCGCCGACGATCGTACGTCGTCGGAGCGAGGAGATCACTGCGACGATTGCAACGCTCGTCGGTCGGTTGGAGCGTGGTTCGGTGGTCGACTTGATCCAAGAATTCGCCTACCCGCTGCCGGCAATCGTTATTGCCGAGATGCTCGGCGCACCGCCCGAAGACAGGGATCTGTTCAAGGGTTGGTCCGACAAGCTCACCGCTCTGGTGTTCGGTGCCTACGACCAACAGGACCGCTTCCACTCGGCAGCCGCCGGGATGCTTGAGCTGCGCGACTATCTCCTCGGTCTCATCAGCCAATATGAGCGCGAACCGGGCGACAATTTGATCAGCGTGCTCCTGGAGCACGAGGGCGACGACACGCTGAGTCGAGACGAACTCGTGTCGACGTGCACCTTGCTGCTGTTCGGTGGACACGAGACAACGACGAACTTGATCGGGAACGGCACGCTTGCGCTTCTGTCCGACCCCGAGCAGTTCCGGCTCCTGCAGTCCACGCCAGAGCTGATCGCATCGGCAATCGAAGAGTTCGTCCGTTTCGACGGCCCGGCGCGTGCCACGGTGCGGTTGGTCAAAGAGGAGCATAACCTCGGCGGCAAAACTCTCCGGCCCGGGCAGCGAGTGTTCCTGATCAATCCGGCTGCCAACCGCGATCCGTTGGCGTTCGACGAACCCGACCGGCTGGACCTCACACGGAACCCGCCGAATCACCTCGGCTTCGGCGTGGGCGTTCACTACTGCCTCGGCGCTCCGCTCGCACGACTCGAGGCTCAGCTAGCGATTAGCACGCTGGTGCAGACCTTTCCCGATCTCGAACTCGCTGTGCCCCGAGACCAACTCGAATGGCACAGCACAATGTTGTCGCGAGGCTTGAAGCGCCTGCCCGTGCGGCTGGGCCGATGACGATGGGTGTGATGCGCGTTAACCACACAGCCGTCAGCGTCCGCTCCATGGATCGATCGCTCGCATTTTACACCGACCTGCTCGGCCTCGAATTGTTGATGGAGATGGATGTCGACTGCAACAAGGGATTGGACATGGTGGTCGGTATGACTGACGCTGTCGGGCGAGTAGCGTTTCTCGCTGCTGGCGACACCCTCGTGGAGCTGTGGTGCTATAGCGCGCCTTCTGGACGAGGTGTTCCCGCGAACAGCCTTGCTGCGGACCTCGGGGTACGACACGTCGCATTCGAAGTCGACGACGTCGACGCGATGCATGCTCGATTGACCGCCGCCGGGTATCGGTTCAATTCGTCGCCCGTCGATCTCGGACTGCACAAGACGTGCTACCTCCACGGGCCGGATGACGAACTAATCGAACTGCTGGAGGACCGTACCGACCGTTCGATGATGGCCCGGATTAACTCGCGAACTATCGAGCGGCGACGGGTCGTCGGGGCAGCAGAAACCGGTGCGACCGCACCGCGCAACGACAAGGAATAGGGGTAGGTGCGGTGGAAGTCAGGGGACTCATGCGTCAATCGGCGCAGTTCAATGCCAAGCGATTGGCGATCGTGCACGGTGATGTCGAACTCACCTTCGCACAAGCATGGGACCGGGGCATTCGCATGGCGAATGGGTTGCTGGCGATGGGCCTGCGCCCGGGTGACCGAGTCGGCGTACTCGAGGATAACTCGATCGGAGCGCAGGATTTCTTTGCCGGCGCCGCAATCGCCGGACTGGTCCGCGTCCCGCTCTACGCTCGCAATTCGGTCGAAAGCCACGAGCACATGCTCGGCCATACCGGGTGCCGTGGCCTCGTGGTGGCGGAGAAATATGTAGCGGACGTGTCCGCCGTCCTCCCTAGGCTGCAGGACCTGGTCACCATGTTCGTCCGCGACGACTCGTATGAGACATGGCTCGCTGAGCAAAGCGCGAGGGATCCTGATGTGGCGATCACGCCCGACGATTGGTACATCGTGCGCCACACCGGCGGCACCACGGGCAAGTCTAAAGGAGTCGCGTACAGCCATCGATCGTGGCTAGCAGCTGGTCGCGACTGGTTCTACAACTTCCCCCCCATGCAGGTCGGTGAGTCGTGCCTCCACGTCGGACCGATCTCCCACGGATCTGGCTACCTCTACACTCCCACCTGGCTCTCCGGCGGCACGAACGTGCTGCTCGATCGGTTCGACCCCGCGCAAACGCTGGACCTGATGGAAGATCGAGGCATCGGCTACATGTTCCTGGTGCCGGCGATGCTGAACAGCCTCGTCCGCGAACCCTCGGCGCGCCGTCGCGACTGGTCGAAACTTAAGGTCATCCAAATCGGGGGCGCCCCAATCAACGACGACACAGCCCTCCTTGGACGGGAAGTCTTCGGCGAGGTGCTCTACCAGGGCTACGGGCAGACCGAAGCGCTCCCGGTGTGCATGATGGGACCAACGGAATGGTTCGCGAAGGTCGATGGGTCAAATCCACTTCGCTCGGCAGGGCGAGCACTGCCATTCGCATATCTGCAAATTCGCAACGCCGACGATCACACCGTGACGGTTCCGATCGGCGAGGAGGGAGAGATCGCGATCAGCTGCGACGGACAGATGCTGGGATTCTGGGAGAACGACGACGCCACAGCGGAACGGCTGACACCCGACGGCTTCGTGCTTACTGGCGACATCGGACGCCTTGACGAGAATGGCTACTTGTACGTGCTGGACCGCAAAGACGACATGATCATCTCCGGCGGCTTCAATATCTGGCCGGCCGAACTCGAGAATGTGATTCAGAACCATCCGGAGATCATCGAGGTCGCGGTCGTCGCCGTGCCGGATGAGCGATGGGGGGAAGCGCCAATGGCATTGTGCGTAGTGGCACTCGACGCGGGCGTGACCGAAGCCGACGTGATTGCGCTGTGCGTCGACCATCTCGGCTCATATAAGAAGCCTTCGCGTGTGGAGTTCCGTCACGAACCGCTGCCGAAGAGTCCGGTCGGCAAGCTCCAGCGCAAGGTGTTGCGCGAGCCGTACTGGACCGGTCAGGATCGCAGAGTAGCCGGCAACTGAGCGTCGGCGACGGTCACCCACGGTCTGGCTGTCCGCCAAGCTGCCATCATTTGATCGACCAGCCTCCACACACCGGGAACAACTGACCGGTCAGGAAATCGCCGTCGTCGGAGAAAAAGTGCACCATCATCGCCGCGACCTCTTCGGGACGTCCGAGCCGGTTCACTGCGTGCGATGCCGCGAACGCGGCGAGATCCGCCGGCTGCACTCCGGCAAGGATCGGTGTGTCGATCGTGCCCGGCGCCACAGCGTTGACCAATACGTTGTCTGCTGCGTACTCGATAGCGGCTTGCCGGGTCAGAGCGGCAACGCCACCCTTGGCTGCGGAATATGCGGCAAGGTTGGGCAGACCACGCAACGCTGCCATCGAGGCGACGTTGCAGATCCGCCCGCCACCCCCGCTGATCATGTGCGGGATGACCGCGCGCATCCCCATCCACACTCCCTTCAGGTCGACGCCCATCACATGGTCCCAGCGCTCCTCGGTCAGCCCGACGATGGTGTCTGGTCCGTCAAGGGCTACGACGCCTGCGATGTTTGCGAGTAAGTCCACACGCCCGAACGTGTCGATCGTCGTCTGAACGGTGCTCTCCCAGAGCGTTGCTTTAGTCGTGTCCATTTCGCAGAAGCGGGCGCGGCCACCAAGTGATTCGATCTCCTTCGCGGTGAGCTCGCCCTCGGTCCGGATGTCGGCGCAGACGACCGAGGCTCCTTCGCGAGCGAACCGCAGCGCTGCGGCCTTGCCGATGCCTTGGGCCGCTCCGGTGACGAGGGCAACTTTGCCATTGAGTCGCATCAGCTTCTCCAATCGTCGCCTCGACCCATGCCCAAACGACCGGTTGGTATCCTAGTGCACATTGTGAACTAGCTGGAAGCTCTAATCTGCCGGTCGGTGCTGCATGTTCTGGTCTATGCCGCTGTAGTAAACCCTGGCTCACAGCGCCCCACAAACGTCGCCGGCCGCGCTTGACGCCGAACGTTCGTTGGGTTACAATCGATCGAACATTAGGGTTTCAAGTCACAGGGGGTTTGACAATGCCGCTAGGTCTCGCACAACTCGAGCGAGTTACAGCCGATATTCAGGTGAACGATCTGGCCTGGGTGGAGGTTGCGGAAGGTTCGTACTTCAAGGCGCTAACGATTCACCAGCCGACGAACACGGTGGCGTTCGCGTTCAAGATGGATCCGGGGGCTCCGGATTTCCCATCACACTTTCATATCTGCCGTGCTATGGCGTACACGACGAAAGGCTGGTTCGGATATCGAGAAGGAACGAACCGAGTCAATGACGGAATGTTCTCCTATGAGGCTGCCGGTTCGTTCCACACGCCTTACAGCGACTGCCCTGAGGGATTCGAATCGCGTGGTATTTTCGAGAGCGACACCGAGGTGCTGCTTCAGAACCACGTTGCGCCGGATCCGGCAAGCGAAGTCCTGGGGCTACTCACCGTCCAGGACTTCATCGACATTGCGTCGAAGGAGACGCATATCGTCCACGCAGACGGCAGAATTTCCGGTGAACCGCACTTCAAGTACGACTTCGCCGGACCGGTGGACGTGTTTTCGGGCTGAACGATTTCGTTCGCCGTACACAGGATCCCCACGGTCGTGAGTTCGTGGGGATCTTGCCGCGTCTGCCCGGATGTGCGAACTATCGCCGCGCGTATCAGGCTTCAGCCACTCTCTGACTATCGGGCGGCAGCATCCTTCGGCTGCGACGCCCACGAGCCGAATCTGAATGGGGTTGCCTTACGCGCCCTAGAGGCGCCCACTAGGCTTGGGCTTTGATCGTCGCATTCGATGACTTACTCGAACCCCGAGACGCATAGTGGGACGACAACCAGAACGAGGAGAGGAGGGGCATGCCGCGACCAAGTAGGTGGAACGACATCGTCGAGGCCGCGGCCAAGATATTCCAAGAAAAGGGTTTCGCCGCTGCCTCGCTGGAAGACATCGCGTCGGAAGTCGGCATGTGGAAGGGCAGCCTCTACCACTACATAGATTCCAAGGAGGAACTACTCCTCGCCGTGGTGCAAGAACCCGCCGAGCATCTGCTCAGCGAGCTGCGGATAGTGGCCTCGCTTGACTTGCCAGCCACGGAAAAGCTTCGCATGGTTGCTCAGGCGCACGGGCATGTACTTGAGACGACCTTCGTGTACGCATCGGTGTACCTCCAGGAAGTGGCAGGCCGCAAGCGCTCCACTGAATGGGCGGCGAGTGATCGCGAATACGTGCGATTGATTACCGCGATCATCGAAGAGGGCATCGCCCGAGGCGACTTATCATCCCAACTCGACGCGCGTACAGCGACTTTCGCGCTCGTCGGCGCGTTGAACTGGGTCACCCGCTGGTACCGGCCGGACGGGCCACTTTCTGCAGGTAAGATCGCCGAGCAGATCTGCACGACGTTCCTGAACGGTCTCATTACTCGTATGCCCGACCGAGCGTTGGCGCCACTTGCCGACATCGACCCCTCAGCGCTCTAGGCAAACGATCGTTGGATTTCGTGAGAAAATCACGTAGGTCCAATTCAACGGCCGACCTTTTCGAGAAGTACAACGACGCAGGCATTGCCATCTAGGCCCGATACACCGCCGCCCATCGTCTCGACCGCACCCCAGCGCGGAGCAGCAGTCTGCCGTCCGCCGGCTTGGTCGCGAAGCTGCCACACGATCTCAGCCAACTGGGCGAGACCGGTGGCTCCGAGCGGGTGGCCCCTTGAGAGGAGACCCCCCGACGGGTTCACGACCTGGGGGCCTCCGAGGCGGGTGTGTCCAGAATGGAGTAAGCCAGCTCCTTCACCGAGGCGCGCCAAACCGAGCGCCTCGGTGGTCACGATCTCGCCGATCGTGAACGCATCATGGCACTCGATCACATCGAGGTCGCCAGGGCCGACCGAGGCCATGGCATAGGCGTCAGCGGCGGTTGCCGCTATCAGGTCGAAGCCCCACACGTGAGCACTGTTGTGATCCCAAGGGGCACCCGAGCGTAGGGCTGAGCCGCGAACCGCGACGTGCGCTCCCGAGCCCGGCCGACCGACGACGGCTGCGGCAGCCCCATCGGCAATCGGGCAGCACTGCAACAGTGTCAGCGGGTCAGCGATCATCCGAGACGCGAGAACCTCTTCGACGGTGTGCGGCGTGCGGTGATGAGCGCGCGGATTCTGTGTTGCGTGACCGTGGTTTTTAACCGCGACCATTGCCAGCTCAGCATCGGTCAGTCCGTACAGAGCCTGGTACCGGGAGGCCGCCATCGCGTACAGACTGGGAAGTGCCAGCCCAGCACGTCCTTCTGCGTCGGTCGGCTCCGGATGGATTGCGCCGGAAAAGGAATCGGTCATCTTCTCGATACCGACGGCGAGAACATTCTCGTAGCGACCGCTGTCGACCGCGACGATCGCTTCGTGCAACGCAGTGGTTCCGCTGGCGCAAGCGTTCTCGACCGTGATGATCGGAACGCCACAGATGCCCATGGCATGCAACGCTCGCTGGGCGACTCCAGGGGCGCCGAATACGGTACCGACAAACACCGAGTCGACTCGATCGACACCGGCGTCAGCGAGAGCCTCGGCCGTAGCGCGCCAGATGAGTTCGGAAGGATGGGTTTCGGGCTGCTTCCCGAACGATGTGGTACCGACTCCCTTGATCGCGACTCTCACAGCAACATCTCGACTCGCAAGTCGCCGATATCTGACTGTGAGCTCAGCGTAACCCGAGTGCCGATGGCCACACGTTCGGCTACACCCATGATCTCCGCCAGGATCCGCGGGCCGTCATCCAAGTCGACGTAGGCCAGTGCGTACGGCGGAGTCCGGCCCGGCACCGCAATCCGCACGACCGTCGATGACCACAGCGTGCCCGTCGGCCCGAACTCGCTCACCTCTAGGGCGGGGCTGAGGCAACGGCTGCACCGCGGTGGATGCACGAGCAACCGATGCCCGCAGCTCGTGCACAGCCACCCGGTGATGCGAAAAACACCGTCGGCTCCGGCCTTGGCTCGTGGTCGTGGGTCCGGCAGGGTCGTCATCGTCGTCGTTCGAACGCAAAGACCATCACCGGTGTAGTCTAACCATCGTTTGGTTATATGGCGAGAGGCCGATCGATGCGAATCCGAGGGTGTGTAGCGCTGGTAACTGGCGGATCCTCCGGCCTAGGGGCCGCCGCCGCCCTCCACCTTGTCGCCCATGGCGCTCAAGTAGTGGTCCTCGATCTCCGCACCCCCGATGCAAAAACCAAAACGTCCGACGTCACCTACTGCGAGGGGAGTGTCACGTCAAGTGCCGACATCAGCACAGCCATCGAACTCGCCGCCTCGCAAGGCGATCTGCGGATTGTCGTCAATTGCGCTGGAGTAGGTAGCAATGAACGCATCGCCAGTCTGGCCGGCGATGGATCGGTCATGTCGGCCGATATCGACGCCTTCCGCAGAGTCATCGATATCAACCTCGTCGGGACCTTCGACGTGATGCGCCTCGCCGCGGCGTCCGTTCCTGCGCCACGAGAGGCCGAAGAGATCGCAGGGGTGTTCGTCAACACCGCATCGATCGCCGCCTTCGAAGGCCAGGTCGGACAAGCGGCGTATTCAGCGTCCAAGGCCGCCGTCGTTGCGATGACCTTCACAGCGGCCCGGGACCTCGCCCCACTTGGCATTCGCGTCGACGCCATTGCCCCGGGGTTGATGGAGACTCCACTATTCGCGACCGTGCGCAGAGACATCCGCGACGGCCTCGTCGAATCAGTGGTATGGCCACGTCGAAGCGGCGCGCCAGAAGAGTTCGCCCACCTGGTTGGGCACTTGATCGAGAACGACTACATCAACGGTGAGACAGTGCGACTCGACGCCGGGGCTCGTCTCCCGTATCGGGCTAGCACCCGCCACCGCTGACAGGGAGTGGGGGCAGTCAGCGCAGCGCGGACCGGCATGACGACGAGCTCGTAGCGCTCGAGTCGTAGGCGATCGCGACGCAGCCCTGCGAGTTCGCCACGTCGCTTACCGGTCGTGGCTCCGAGCTTGAGCACTGGAGCAATGTTTTGATCGTGCTCGTCGGCCCCATCAAGCAGTTTCAACAGGTCTTCGAGTTCGGGCGTGTTCGTCGGGGTCGAGCGGTGAGTGCTCCGAGGAAGCTCGAATCCGTCAACCGGGTTGGCCGAGACCTTGCCGTGCCGCTTTCCCCATTTGAAGGCGCCGCTCAGCAAGGCCCGTCGATTGTTCATGCGGCTGTGTGACATGCCGTCGCGACGCATACGACCGAATGCTCGATCGAGGTCGGCGAACTTGAGGGAGCGGGCGGGGAGGTGCTCGAGGTTGCTTCTCAGCCAGTGGTCATAGACGTCGGTATATCCAGTCAGAGTCGAGTGCTCGAGTCCTCGGTCATCGCGAGCGAACACGAGGTACCACTGGACAAGTTCGTCGACGCTCATCGAGTGGGAGTCTCGTGTTGCGAGGCGGGATCCATCACCGATTTCTGCCCGCATATCTGCAAGCTGGCGGAGAGCCTCTGCCTTCGTTCATCGCACGGTGCGAAGGACGCGTCGCCGGTTGCCGGCGTCGTCATGTCCTGCGGACACGCCGACCTTCCACGAATTCGGACCGCTTGCCGTGAGTGTTCCATTGCCATACATCGTGCGCGCCGGCGGCCCGACCTCGTGCTGCGACTCGTCACGCCGGAGATGCTCGATGTTCACGCAGGACGGTTCATCAGGACACGAAAAGATGCGCACACCGTTGGGTAGGTCTCCGTAGACGATCTGCCAGGCGATCTTGCTGATGCGTCGATGACAATTGGGGTTGTCACACGTCGTCTGATGTATAAGCGTTTCTTAGTTCGTCGATTGCGCTGATCGGCAGAACAACTGGTGGAATGGCGTCGAGGTCCGCCAGCCAGTCGGCAAAGCGCACGGCGACTTCGGCGTCGCTCGAACCGTCGTCCACGACATCGACCACGGAGTCGGCTGGGAGGTCGTGAGCCTTGCGTGCCGTTTCTCAAGAGTCACTCAGCGTGGTGTCGACGGCGTTGGCTAATCGTGCTCCGTCTGCTCAAGGGTTGTTGGGCGCAGATCCCTGAACGATGACGACGACGTGGCTTGATCAGTAAGCGGGTGGCAGTGTACAGTGTGACATGGCACCGGCTCGGACGAGAAAACTCTCCCGTTCGGAGCTGGGCGGACTGGCCGCGCGCGGCATCACCGTCCCGACGTACGACCTCGACGCGGTCTCCGTTGGCCATGTGCACATCGGGCCGGGGGTGTTCCATCGGGCGCACCAGGCGGTGCATGCCGAACGGCTGCTCAACGCAGGCCACCGTCATGCGGCGATCGCCGCCATCTCCCTGCGGAGCGCTGCGCTCCGCGACGCTCTCGCTGGTCAGGATCTGCTCTACATGTTCGTCGAGCAAGACGCCGATGAATGTGCGCCGGCGCTGATCGGAGCGCTCCGTGAAGTCCTCGTCGCCGAGGAGGATCCGCTGGCGGCGATCGAACGCCTCGCCGATCCAGCGGTGACCGTCGTGACGACGACGGTGACCGAGGCGGGCTACTGCTTCACACCCATCGACCGGCAGCTCGATATGGCCAACGCTGGGGTCTTACACGATGTCGCCGACCCGGATCGGTCGACGACGATGCCCGGCCTTGTCGCCGCTGCACTGGCGCGGCGACGAGAGCGAGGGATCACGCCGTTCGCCGTCGTGCCGTGCGACAATATCCAGGGAAACGGCGAGCT
>JAYTOR010000081.1:0-4608 GCA_043747685.1 Actinomycetota bacterium | reverse complement strand
GTGGCCGAATTCGTCGACGGCACCGCCCCGAAGAAGGTCATCGTCATCCCCGGGCGTCTGGTGAATATCGTCCTCTAGGTGACGGCTCCGACGCTGTTGCACCCGGCCGACTCGGTCCCGTGTCACCGAATGTCAGCAGAAACCGCGACATTCGGTGACACGGGCGGCCTCCCCCAATTACGTTGGCGCGATGCAACCCGGGCCGAACAACGACATCGCCGACGTCACCGGGATCGGCGTCGGCCACTACCAGCGGATGGGTCGTGGATGGCTCTCCGGAACGACGGTGATCGTCCCGCCGGTGCACTCCATCGGCGGGGTCGACGTGCGCGGCGGGGGCCCGGCGACGCGTGATACCGACTGCCTCAATCCGATCAACATGGTCAGTGAGGTCGACGCCATCTGTCTGTCTGGCGGAAGCGCCTTCGGGCTCGACACCGCCGGCGGAGTGATGACGTTACTCGCCGAACGAGGTCGTGGTTTCCGCGTCGGACCTGACCCACAGAGCGTCGTGCCGATCGTTCCGTCGGCAGCGTTGTTCGATCTCGGTGCGGGAGGAATCTTCGTCAACAGGCCCGGAGCGGACTTCGGCAGGCGGGCTGCTGCGAAAGCGTTGATGGCAGCGAAGCGCGGCCGACCGATCGCCCAGGGCACCATCGGCGCAGGAACGGGCGCACATATGGCAATGCTGAAGGGCGGCGTCGGTTCGGCGAGCACGGTCACCGGTGACGGGATCGTCGTCGGGGCGCTCATCGTCCTCAACTCCAGCGGTACCGGCATCGACCGGCGAAGCGGAGAACTGTGGGGAACCCGCTACGGGATCGGTGACGAATTCGCCCATCTTCACCGTCCGAAGCAGGCCGATCTCGACGCCTTCATCGAGTTGATGGCCAAACGCTGGGCACTGAACACGACGCTCGCTGTCGTCGCCACCAACGTCACGATGGACAAGCCGGAATGTACGCGCCTCGCCGGTGCCGGCCACGACGGACTCGCACGGGCGATCAGCCCGATTCACAACTACACCGACGGCGACATCGTCTTCAGCCTGTCGACCGGAGCGATGACCCTGCCGGAAGCGCAGATCGAAGGCTTCATCCGCCCGGTCAACAATCGCTTCACCCGTTTGGGCGACGTCTTCACCATCGCCGCCGACACCGTCGCGCGAGCCGTCGTCCACGCCATCATCTCGTCGACGTCGACAACGGAGATGACGAGTTACCTCGAGCAGTTCCCGTCAGCCACCATCTGAACGGAGGACGTCAGATCCTGCTCCGTCGTCACACAGGCAATCCACAGGGTCGAGCTGCGCATTGTCCGCTGCTGTTCGGCAGACTGGGGTTCCATGAACACCCATACGGATCCATCCGCCCGTCCGGACACGATCGTCGGGATTTCCTTCGATGATGCGTTTCGCGCTCAAGAGTTCCTCACCGCTGCATACCGCCTGGCGTCGAAGGGCACCCTGCAGTTGCGCGATGCCGTTTCGGTGACGAAGGATGCGGACGGTAAGACGCATGTCCGAGAGACGATCGACCCGCAGCCGTTGCGCAGCGCATTGTCCGGCGCCACGTGGGCTGGGCTGTTCGGCCTGATCCTCGGTGGCCCTGTCGGCTGGATCGCCGGCGCGGCGATCGGTGCCGGGACAGGTATTGCACGGGCGAAAATCATCGATCTCGGCGTGCCCGACGAGTGGGTTGCGTGGTTCCGTGAGGCTGTTCAGCCGGGGACTTTCACCGTAATCCTGCTGCTCGGCGAGTTCGACACCACCAAGACCGTGCACGAACTCGAGCGCTTTTCCGGCGGCCACCTCGTCTACGCAAACCTCGCACCGGACACGATCGCCCAGGTCCGCAAGGCGTTGGACGACGAGACGGCAGCTGTGGCCCTGGTTCCGGACGACGTTGGGGAACCGCCATCCGACAGTTCCGCAACCCCGCCGCACGACGTCACCCCGCCGGACGATTCCACTCCGACGGCGACGGCCCCGGTGACGGAACTGCCTGCGGTCGTCGAGATCGCCCCGGTGGGCGACGTTCCGGCCGGAGCGCTTCCGGCCGAGGACCGCTGATGAGCGACGCCGACGAGCGTGATGCTGTGGTCGACAATACTGTGCTCTCACGCTACGAGTTGACGATCGACGGACGAGTCGCATGCTTTGCCGACTACGCGTTCGACGGTGGCACGACGATCTTCGCGCACACGTTCACCGAACCGGCATTCCGCGGGCGCGGCCTGGCAGCAGTCGTCGTCAGGCGAGCACTGGACGATGCCAGGGCTGCACACAAACATGTCGCCGCGCCATGCTGGTATGTCGCCGAGTTCATCTCCCAGCATCCCGAGTACGCAGACCTGCGCGCATGACGTCGGCATCGGTCGAACGGTCGAGCACCAAGGTGACCACGGCGGTCAGGCGGATGACGTTCGGGCTCGTCGCACTGCTCGGCGGTGCCGGCGTCACCCACTTCGTTGTGCCAACGGGGTACGACGGGATCGTGCCGCACGTTCTTCCAGGGTCGCCACGGATGTGGACGTATGTCAGCGGCGTGGCCGAACTGATCGTCGCTGGCGCAATTGCCGTGCCGAGAACTCGACGCCTCGGTGCCGGGCTGGCGGCACTGCTGTTCATCGCCGTATTGCCGGCCAACGTGCAGATGGCAATCGACTGGAAATCACGCTCGCTGCCGCAGCGCCTGATCGCCTACGGCCGCCTGCCGCTGCAGCTCCCGTTGATCTGGCTCGCACTCCGAGTTCGCAAGGCCGCACCTCCGAAACCGTGAAAGACGAGGAGTCTGGTCGGGAACAATCGATTCGTCGTCGACGGTTGCACTGCTCGGCCCCAACGAGCCAACGCCGTCCCACGGCGCTCATCTGCCGGCGAAACCCGAGGAACCTCCATGACTGCATCATTTCCCGATACCCACCTCGACCTGCTCGAGGCGCCGCTCACGGCGACGCTCTCGACAGTCGGCAAGGATGGCCTCCCACAAGTGACGGCGCTGTGGTATCTGTTCGAGGACGGCAGGCTCAAGTTGTCACTCAACGGCAATCGGCAGAAGTTCAAGAACATTGCGGCCCGCCCGCAGGCGACACTGTTCGTCCTCGATCCGACCAATCCGATGCACGGCATCGAGGTTCGTGCGAACATCTCGATCGCCGTTGACACCGACCTGGCATTCACCGATCGCCTGATCGCCCACTACGGCAACCCATTCAACGTTCGCGATATCGACGGACCGGACGATCACCGATACGAACTCGCCCTGGAACCCGTCAAGATCAACACCGTCGGTTGATATCTCCGCGGACAGCATGCACGCGATGGTGTGTGGCGGGGAGAACGACCGTGAGGAGCCGGAGGCGATTCGTAGGCTGCATGTAGCGACTGTTTCGATTCGGTTGCCAGACCGGCGACGGCGCTGCCGAGGAACTACGTACGGACGCGCTCCGCGCCAAGGCCGCTGGCTTCGACGTCTTCCATACCTACGATCACGTCGATCATCTGACCGATTGCCGTGTCGAGTTGGGACTCGGCGCCGGCCACTCCTTCACCGAGTACGCGGCCATCGATCTCACGAGCTCGCCCAACTCACCCATGTCACCAGTCGGTGGGCGTGTAGTCCTTGAGGAATTGTCCCCATCGATGGGTGCCGGTGTTGAAGCCATCGATGATCGGGTCGACGATCCTGGCAGCACCATCGACGATGTCGAGCGGCGGGTGGAAGCGCTCGTCCGCCCGCTTGCGTAAGGCGATCTCGTGCGGGTCCTCGTCGCTGACCCAACCGGTGTCGACACTGTTCATGTGGATGCCGTCGCTGTGATAGTCAGCTGCTGACGTGCGGGTCATCATGTTCAACGCCGCCTTGGCCATATTCGTGTGCGGATGGCGGGTCGTCTTCATCCTGCGGTAGAACTGTCCTTCTACTGCGGAGACGTTGACGATGTGCTTGTCCCGTTCGGGCGATCGCAGCATCAACGGTTTGAGTCTGCCGTTGAGTACGAATGGCGCGACGGCGTTGACGAGTTGCGTCTCGAGCAACTCGACCGAAGACACTTCGTCGAGCAGCAACCGCCACGAGTTCCGACCGCGCAGGTCGACCTGCTGCAGGTCCTGGTCGAGTCGCCCCGTGGGGAAAAGACTCTCGTTGTTCGACACGTCCTCGTCGAGCAATATCGTCTGCGAGAGTTCGGCGGCCTGCGTCAGCCCGGCCAACGACGGATCGGTCCGCATCGACGCCAGCGCGGGAATCGTCGACGCCGCACCGACGGACGGTTGCAGCAGTTCGTATCCTCGTAGCCCTTCGTACGAGCCGAGCAATGCTCGTACGTGAGCCGGCATCGTTGCGACGGACGCGGTCTCCAACTCGATCATGTGGCGGTAGAAATCGGGAGGCCTGCGAACCGTCTGACAGGCGTTGTTGACGATGAAGTCGAGCCGGTCGCGGGTCGAGCCGAGGTGCTGGCAGAAGGCTTCGACGCTCGGGGTATGACGCAGGTCGAGGCCGTAGATCTCCAGGCGGTCGGCCCACTCCTCGAAGTCCGGCTCCTGTGCATACCGCAGCGCACTGTCGCGTGGAAACCGGGTCGTCACGATCAACGAGGCACCGG
>JAYTOR010000080.1:0-4038 GCA_043747685.1 Actinomycetota bacterium | reverse complement strand
GTCTCGTCCCCCGCCGTCGTCTTCGCTCGCGGAACCTTCGACTGGGCCAGTCCACTCTTCGCCACGGAGCCTCCGCTCGTCGTCGTTCCGGTCGTCGTCGTTCCGGTCGTCGTCATCGTCGTCCCGGCGCCGGTCGTGGGTGTCGACCCGCCAGTCGTGGGTGTCGACCCGCCGGTCTTCGGCGGCGCGGTCGTCCCAGGGTCGAGATTCGTTGCGCCGCTCCCGCACGCCTGGAGCAACAGCAGCGCACCGGCGAGTCCGGAGGCGTTGAGGAAATCGCGGCGGTTCATAGTGGTTTGGACGTCACGGACGAGGACGCAGTTCCCCGGAATCTGACCGGCGAGATTCGGAGGCCGTCCGCATCGGTCGCCGGCCATCGAATCGGCGTGACATCAGGCGCCACATTCCCCGGAAACGGCGTTCTTGGTGCAGAAGATCTGCCCGTCGAGCAGGCCCCCGCCGGTGAAGGCAATCTCGTCAGGAGTCTTGGTCAGCACGACGGGTGTCCCCACAGGAATCGTCGGATCCGTCGACGACGTGACGACGGCGTTGCCCGTCGGACCTGAACCGGATTGGACTTTGAGGTCGATCTGGATGCCGCTGTGGATCTCGTTGTTGATGACGTTGTCGCACGGCGGTGCAGGGTTGTCGGAGCAGAACGTGAACGAGCGCTCCTCGAGATGCATCGTCCCGTTCGGCTGCACGACGAGGGCGCGGTCGTGCCCGAAGTAGCTGCCGGCAAGAGTGGCCACATCGAGCGGGATCGACGCTGCAGGTCCGACGGGTGTGGTGGCATGCGCAGCATTCGGAGCTGGTGTGGGTGGTGCGGTTGATGGTGATGCGGGTGCGGCCGTTGGCACGATCGTGACGACGACGGTGACCACGACTGCGGTCGGTGGGACCGTCTTCGGTGCAGCTTTTGATGTCGGCGGAGCGGTCGAGCGGGTTGGTGCTTTGGTCGTCCTCGACGACGTCGTTGCTGTTTCGGTGGTTTCGACCGTCTTCGCCAGCGGCGCCGATGTCGAACAGCCGGCAACGAGCAACGCGCCGGCAGCGATCAGCACCGTCATCGTCGTCATCGCCGCCCAAGAATTCCTCATCAAGCGAAACGTACTCCAACGACGAGTGCCGAGCCGCCAGCACGTCGGTTCGCAGCAAGGTTCGGTCGTCGTGTCCACATCCACATCCACATCCACATCCACATCCACACCAACGATCCGAGCCGGCGTTCGGTTCACCGACTCGCCCGCTCGAGGGTTGGGTCAGTCTGTTGAAAGCGCCTCCACAAAGTGACCCATCCCTCAGAGCGGCGAGCCGTCGGTCAGGGGGACCTGGTGACGGGGGTCGTCGTCGAGACCGACGCGCCGGGCAGCGTCAATGCCAGATACTGCTGATTGGGGAACGAGATGATGACGCCCGTTGCCAGTCGCAACTGTTCGACGGAGACGACTCGCCCATCGCAATCGGTGAAGATCCGCGTCTTCGGCTGCTGGCTGACGAAACAGGTGTCTGGCTTGTCCTTGGGGATCGCCTGATAGACGGCCCAGCCCTGCAGGTCGTTTATGCCGGAATGATCGACGATCAGCGAGCGGTCTGCCTGATCGCCCTTCAGTCCCTGGAACAGAAGCGGTCCATTCTTCGAGATCGCGTCGGACACCTGATCGACTCGCCCAACCGTGAACTCGCTTCGTCCGAGGTTGACCTGCGGGCCTTTGTCGGCGAGGTACGCGGCGATTCCCCACAGTACGAAGCCGAGGACGACGAAGAAGCCGATCCCGGCGGCGACCGGCACGACCGCCCTGGCAAACGGGGTCCGCATCTCCGGAATTTTCATCAGCCATAGTCTGCCGCCGTCGTGCGTCTTTGGGCATGCGAACACCGTCCACCGCTGGGCACCGCCAACGCCGTCCACCGTTGACAGGCCAACATCGTGCGCCGTTGGATACCGCCAACAGGAGGATTCGCTCTCGGGACTGTCGGCGACCTAGCGTCGCCACCGCTCGTTGCCGTCATCGCAGTGGTGACGTGGCGATCATCGCCATCCTCGATTCACCGGGAGAACTACGTGGACCTATTCGAGTATCAGGGCAAGCAGTACTTTGCCCGTTACGACATTCCCGTCAGTGCTGGCGGCGTTGCCACCACCGTCGACCAAGCCGTCGAAGTGGCCGACGCCGCCGGTTATCCGGTCGTCGTCAAGGCGCAGGTGCAGGTTGGCGGGCGAGGTAAAGCCGGTGGTATCAAGTTGGCGAACGACGCCGACGAGGTCCGTCTCCATGCCGGCAACATCCTCGGTATGGACATCAAGGGCCACGTCGTCAAGGTGCTGTGGGTCGAGAACGCCAGCGATATCGCCGAGGAGTACTACGCAAGCTTCACGCTCGACCGCGGCGCCAAGAAGCATCTGTTGATGCTCTCGAAGGAGGGTGGCGTCGAGATCGAGACCGTCGCCGAAACCAACCCGGACGCCATTCTGATGCGCCATATCGACCCCGTCGACGGCTTCAGCGAGGAAGACGGCCGTCACGCGGCGATGGATGCCGACCTGCCCCCGGAGGCGATCGACGGTACCGCCTCGATCCTCGCCAAGCTGTACCAGTGCTTCACGCTTGGCGACTGCGACCTTGCCGAGATCAACCCGCTGATCCTGAAGCCGACCGGCGAGATCCACGCGCTGGACGCCAAGGTCAGCCTCGACAACAACGCTGCGTTCCGCCATCCAGAATGGGCCGAGTACCGGGCGACCGAAGAACTCGACGAGCGCGAGCAACTCGCCCGCGAGCACGACCTGCAGTACATCGGCCTCGACGGAACGGTGGGCATCATCGCCAACGGCGCCGGTCTGGCGATGTCGACGCTCGACGTCGTCAACCAGGTCGGTGGGTCTGCAGCCAACTTCCTCGACATCGGAGGGGGCGCCAACGCCGACGTGATGACAGCGGCGCTCGAGGTCATCAACTTCGACGACAAGGTCAAGAGCATCTTCATCAACATCTTCGGCGGCATCACCCGCGGCGAGGAAGTCGCCAAGGGCATCGTCGAGGCATTGAGCCGTGTCGAGTTGCGGGCACCGATCGTCATCCGCCTCGACGGCACGAACGCCGCGGAGGGCCGTCAGATCCTGCTCGACGCCGGTATCCCGGAGTCGAAACTGACCTCCAAACCCACCATGTTGGAAGCGGCTCGTGCCGCTGTAGCGATTGCGACCGGTAACTGAAATGGCCATCTTCGTCAACGAAAAAACCAAAGTCATCGTCCAGGGCCTGACTGGGGGCCAGGGCAAGTACCACGGGCTGCGTAACAAGGCATACGGCACCCAGGTCGTCGGCGGCGTGACCCCCGGCAAGGCCGGCCAGGACGTCGAGGGCATCCCGGTGTTCAACACCGTCGCCGAGGCTGTCGCCGCAACTGGCGCAACAGCCTCCTTCATCGCCGTTCCCCCCAAGGCAGCGTCCGCAGCGATCCTCGAAGCCGCAGCAGCCGGCATCACCTTCATTGTCTGCATCACCGAGGGCATCCCAGCGCAGGACGAGGCCAAGGTCTACAACACGCTCATCCGTGACTACCCGGCGACGCGCCTACTCGGCCCGAACTGCCCCGGCATCATCAGCCCCGGCAAGTGCAACATCGGCATCACCTCGGGCGACATCGCGCTGCCCCCGCAACCGGGCAAGCCCACGGTTGGCATCGTCAGCCGTTCGGGCACCCTCACGTATCAGGCTCTGTACGAACTGAAGCAGCTCGGTATCGGCGTCAGCACGTGCGTGGGCATCGGCGGCGATCCGGTTCCCGGCACCGCGTTCGTGGATTGCCTGGCCGAGTTCCAGAAGGACCCGGACACCCACGCCATCATCCTCATCGGGGAGATCGGCGGTACAGGCGAGGAGGAGGCGGCTGAGTTCATCAAGGAGCTGAATAAAATTCGTAATGCTGTCATTGTTTTCTTTTTTGAATTTAGAAATTTTACCCAACCATTTGAATTTCAATAATTTAATATTCAAATCTGTGGTGCCAACTTCTGTATATTTTTCGGTTTCG
>JAYTOR010000079.1:0-2360 GCA_043747685.1 Actinomycetota bacterium | reverse complement strand
GCGGTCGAGGATGATGCGGTCGACGATGACGCGGTCGACGTTCCTGCTGGTGACGTTGTCTTCGCTGACGAGTCACCCTGCGTCGGTGCGACCGTTGCCTGCGTCGCCGCCGCTGATTGTGATTTCGATGTGTTGTCCGTACCGCACGCCGCAATGAGCAATCCGCCTACTGCGAGCGCAACGGCGATCAGTCGCCGACCCCTCATATGCGGAACGGTAACAGCGCCGCCTGCGTCCAATGCGCTCAGCGGCGAGAGTGGATCGGCGAGCGATTCCGCAGCGCGCGCTGCCCTTGTGAGTTGGCGACCGCGTAATGTGACGAGATGACAGATGGGCCCGGTGCGGATCGGCGGCGAACGAGCTGGCTGCGGTCCGTCACCGAGCTGTTGAGCAAGGCGCCGTTCAGCAACGGTCTCGATCGACGTGCTGCCATGGTATTGCTGACGATCGTCGTCGGGTCGTCGCTCACCTTGACAGGTGCATCGAGGAATTCGTCCACCAAACTACGCACCACCGCTGTCTCCAGCGTGCCCGCCCCATCGATGGCCACGTCCTTCACCTCGTTCGCCACCCAGGCGCCGACGACGGTGGATCTCTCCCGGGCCTCCGGCGCAGCTGAGCCGACGGTCGCCGTCGAAACTGATGCTCCGACCGTCGCTGGCACCGTGCCAGTCGTGGCCGCAGCCGCAGCGGCGGCGGCTGTTCCAGCGGTGACCGATCCGGCGACGACAGCGGCTCCGCCGAAGATCGATCCTGGCAATCCGCAGGTCGTCGCCCGTCCGATTCCGACGGCGCCGGTCGCAACAACGCCGGCGCCTGGCGCGACAGCGCCGCCATGGGAGGCATCGACGACCAGGACGCCTGCCGGATATGTCTCGACCGATGCCGGCTGCGCAGCAAACACCAGCGCGGGGGCGCTCGATGCGTTCTTCAAGAACCGGGTCGGGCCGATGCTCGGTGCCGACTATCAGCACGTCTATCCCCTCGGCGGATCCCGCTACCTGTGGCTTTTCCAGGATGCCTTCATCGACCACAGCGGAGCGGCCCCGACGCTCGGCAAGTCCGGCTTTGCCCACAATGTCGCCTTCGTCCAGGACGGTGCCTGCTTCACGATGCTCCATCGAGGCTCAGCTGCCAAGCCGGCGCAGTTCGAGTCCGGCACCGGCACCGATCCGGCCAACCACTGGTTCTGGCCGATGGGCGGCGAACTGTCCGGTGGGCGGTTGCAGGTTTTCTGGGTCGAGGAGGCCGTCGACGGCAGCTCACCTGGTCCTGGTGACGGCCTCGGCTGGCACCCGGTCGGTACCTATTTGGCCAGCTACGACACAACGACATTGGCGCGTGAGTCGTTCACCGCTGCGCCGAATGCCGGTGTTCGCCCGATCTACGGGTATGCCGTTTCGACGGATGCGGACCACACGTACCTCTTCGCCAACACGTTCGAGCAGAACCTGTCCCGAGAGGGTGGCTACTTCAACGGGCCGCATTCCGCTACGTCGATGTACCTCGCCAGGGTCCCGAAGGGCAACCTGGAGGCAGCGCCGGAGTACCGGACGGCGACGGACTGGTCGAGCGACCCCGGGGCTGCGGTTCCCATAGTCCAACGGTATTGGGCGGAGAATCCGATGGAGCCCCGGTATCTCAACGGGCAATGGGTCGCAGCCACCAAGGTCGACGGTTATTGGGGGAGCGAGTTGAGCATCGATGTGGCGATCGACCCGTGGGGTCCGTGGACGACCGTCGAACACCGAGGTATTGCCCCGAGGAACAACGATTCGACGATGAACACCTACAACGCCTACCTGATGCCGTGGATGAGTGGCGGCAATCTCGTCGTCTCCATTTCGCAGAACGGGCGCGACATGGTCGCCAGCGCCTATCCCCATCCCGAGCGCTACCGCCTCGCCTTTTTCAATGCGAAATTCGTGGCTGCGCCGCCGAATCCGCCGCCGCCGACGGTTCCCCCGGACACCTCGCTTGCGCCCGATACGACGCCATCCCCGGCAGCCGCAGCGTCGACTGCGGCGCCGGCATCGACGCAGCCGCCGACGACGGCTGCTGCGACAGCCCCGCCGACGGTGGCGACGACTGCACCACCACCGGCAACGTCAGCGCCGCCGCCGCCTGCCGCTCCGCCGACGACTGCTGCTCCGCCGACGACTGCAGCGCCTTCGACGTCACCGTCTACTGCGCCGCCCGTGACGACCAGGCCCTCGACATCGGTGCCGTCATCATCGGCGGCGGTTTCGAGCGCGCCGGCGTCGACCGTCCAGTAGGTGACCCCGGCATCCATGAGCCGCCGGAGCTGACGGCGTGGGTGGCCACGGTGTGGGTGGCCACGGCGCAGGTGGCCACGGCGC
>JAYTOR010000078.1:0-30171 GCA_043747685.1 Actinomycetota bacterium | reverse complement strand
GGCTCGTGGGTCGACGTGGTCGAGGGATTCGTGCGGTCGGCGGCGGCCGAGTTCGATGAGATCCACAGCACCGCTCCGTGGATGCAGACTGAAGTCCTGCGGTACAACGATTATGTCGCCGAGCAGCGCCTCGGTGCCGGCATGCGTTCGGACGCCCGTCCGCTGTTCCGCCAGACAGAACTGCACCTCCAGGGCAAATACCGCGTCGCCGTCACCGGCGTCGGTGCGTTGTTGTATCGCACGGGCGAGGACTTCCAGGGACTGCACAGTGATCGCCAGATGCGCTGGCTCGACGACACCCTCGTCGCCATCGTCGTCCTCGGCGAACGGCGGCCGTTCGTGCTGCGCAAGCGTCGCCCGCTCAGTGAAGTCGTCGAGCGCATCCCGGCAGGCACCGATCCAGGCGACATCGTGCTGACGCCTGGCGAGGGTGACCTGCTGGTGATGGGCGGCCCGAACCAGCGTGATTGGCTGCACGGGGTGCCGAAGGCAGACACGTCGAACCCGCGGATCTCATTGACATGGCGATGGACGAGCCGACGGGGACGACCCGATACCAACCCCGGCTACTTCGACGGCCGCCAGTTCAGCGACCGTCCCCGCCAACCGGGAACACGGACCAGGCGACCCTGATCTGCGCAGACGAGGCCTGTTCCGGTGCGTTCACGAGATCTGGGCCATCGGCTGGTGCCGACAGCTCGACGACGGGGACATGTTCCATTGCGGCAACCGTGAGCGTCCGGATCGTCACCGTCGGTTGCCGATCGATGAATGCTGTGTTGCTGCGGAGACGCATTTGAAACGCGCCGTTGACACATCGACGATAGACGTGACCGTGAACACGCAGAACCGATGAGCATCGACCCCCGATGATCGGCAACACTGGCGTTTCACCGAACGGCCCGAGAGCGATGATGACCCACCCGACAACCGACGCCCCATCCCCGGTGGGGACGAACGAGCCGCTGGTATCGATCAGCGGCGTCAGCAAGTTGTTCAGCCGTCGCGGGCGCACGGTCGAAGCGCTGCGCGACGTCGACCTGACGATCGGTGACGGAGAGTTCGTCAGCCTGCTCGGCCCGAGCGGTTGCGGTAAGTCGACGCTGCTGCGGATCATCGGCGGACTGCAGACAGCCGACCGCGGCACCGTTTCTGTCGGAGGTGGAGATGTCCAGCAGGCCCGTGCTGCGAAACAGTACGGACTCGTTCCGCAGGCACCGGCACTGTTGCCGTGGAAGACCGTCGCCGACAACGTCCGCTTCCTGACGAGCCTGCATCGTCGGGGCGGCAGTGAACAGGTGATGAACGATGCGGAGATCCAGGAGCTGTTGATCACCGTCGGCCTCGCCGGCTTCGAGAGGTCGTATCCGCACGAACTGTCGGGTGGCATGCAGCAGCGCGTTTCACTGGTTCGGGCCTTCGCCGTCGGTGCTCCGATCCTGCTGATGGACGAGCCGTTCGCCGCCCTCGACGAGATCACCCGCGCTGACATGCGCTACCTTCTTCTCGACTTGTGGAGCAGGACGAACGCCACCGTCGTTTTCGTCACTCACTCGGTCACCGAGGCTGCGATCCTGTCGGACCGTGTCGTCGTGATGGCCGCACGTCCCGGTCGTGTCGCTGCAGAGCGCACGATCGAGCTGCCCCGGCCGCGCACGCCCGAAATGGAAGACGAACCGGACTTCCACGAGCAGGTCCGTCGACTCCGCGCTGATCTCAGGGAGCACCACGCATGATGCGTCTCGATCCGCTGTCGGTCTCCGATTCGACGACCGATATAAAAGCCGGCGATCCGCTCGACGGCTACGCGACGAGGTCGCGGACGAGCCCGATCCGGCGCCTGCTGTTGCTGCTCGCGCCGGTCATCGGTGTGGTCGGATTCCTGGCGATCTGGCAGTTGTCGATCGTCGTTTTCGACATCAAGAAGTTCGTACTCCCGTCCCCCTGGAACATCCTCGGCGGCATCGAGGCCGACCCGATGTTCTACGTACGCAATGCCAGGACAACGGTCTGGGAATCGTTCCTCGGCTTCACCATCGCCTTCCTGTTGGCGATGCTGGGCGCGACGATCATGGCACTGTCGAAGTTCGCTGAGCGGGCGATCCTGCCGTTGGCGGTGCTGCTGCAAGTCACCCCGCTGATCGCCTATGCGCCGGCGATCGTCATCTGGCAGGGATTCGGGCTGAAGCCGATCCTCATCATGACGTCGCTGGTGTGTTTCGTGCCGTTCCTCATCAATGGCGTACTCGGGCTCCGTTCTGTCGATCCGAATCTGCTGGAACTGGCGCGTTCGGTCGATGCCAGCCGTCGTGAGGAGTTCTTCCGTCTGCGGCTGCCGTCAGCGTTGCCGAGCCTGTTTTCGGCCGGCCGTATAGCCGTCGGACTGGCACTGATCGGTTCGGTCCTCGGCGAGTTCTTCTCTGGTTCGACCGGTGGACTCGGCTACTCGGTCAAGACGGCGCAGGCGCATTCGCTCACGCTGCAACTGTGGGGGTCGGTGTTCGTGCTGGCGTTCGTCGGTGCGGCGGCGACGATGCTGATCGTCGGGCTCGAACGGGTCACGTTGCAGTGGCACAGCAGCCAGCGACCGTGATCGACGCATCTACCACGACCACATCTCCCCACATGACACACAAGAATGGAGCGAACCACATGATCAGCGTGAACAAGCGGATCGGATCAGCAAGTGCCATCGTTGCCCTCGGGCTGCTCGCTGCAGCCTGCGGCAGCAGCGCCACCAAGGCGTCGACGTCCACCACCGTCGCCGGCGTTGCGACGACGGTTGCCGCCACGGCGACGACTGGTGGAGGCGCGACCGCATCGACGTCCGTGGGAACGACTGCCGCAACGACGGACACGACGACAGCGTCGACGAGCGCCGGAACAGCAGGCACGGCGACGACGACTGCCGGGACGACCGGTGCCGCCAGCGGCGTCACGACGACGGGTATCTCCGACGCCGAGTGCGCAGCGAACAAGGCCGTCGGCAAGATCACCTACCTCAGCAGTTTCGACTTCTCGGCTTCGGCGTCGATCATCGACGTCGTCACCGCCAAGGAGAAGGGCTACTTCGACAAGATGTGCCTGGACGTCGACCTCAAGCCGAGCTTCTCGACCGCCAACTACCCGCTGGTCGCCGCAGGCCAGGCACAATTCTCGTCGGCGGGCAGCTACACCGAGATCCTCAACTACTCCAAGGACGGCGCCGCCTTCGTGGCCCTCGTCGACTACGGCAAGGCGCCGATCGAAGCACTCATCACCAAGGACGGCGGGGCCACCGAACTGGCGCAGTTGAAGGGCAAGACCATCGGCGTCAAAGGTGACCTGCCACCGTCGATCGTGGCGATGCTGGCCAACGCCGGCCTCAAGCGCGGTACCGACTACAAGGAAGTACTCGTCGACGGCTTCGACCCACAGGCGCAGCTCAAGCTGCCGATCGACGCCCTGCCGGTCTACAAGAGCAACGAGCCCGGTCAACTCGACCGCGCCGGTGTCAAATACAACCTCTTCGATCCTGCAAAGACGAACACGCCGGGTTCATTCGGCCTGATCTACACGTCGAAGGACTATGCGGCAGCTCACCCGACTGTCGTCACCGACTTCACCAGGGCTGCACTGAAGGGCATGGAGGACACGATCGCCGATCCGGCTGTGTCGGTTGCCTTCTCGATCAAGTTGATCAACGCTGCCGGCAACACGAACTTTTTGACGCAAGCCGGTGAGACCTACCGCATCACCCAGGAGATCGGCGTCGTCAAGGCGAGCACGCCTTCCGGGGAACCTGTCGGTGAGATCGATCCCGCCGTGTTCGACAAGGAATACTCCACCTACGTGGCCGACGGTGTCTGGCCGAAGGGCGCCCCGGCCGACACCCACAGCTACCTGCCGGGCGTCGCCAAGTCCGTCTACGGCACCGACGGCAAAGTCATCTGGCCCGCCAGTTGACCATGCCTGCCTCTGCTCGCTGTCGATGAGAGCGCAGGTACAACGTGGTTTCGGTGGCGGCAACGCTGTCGCCATCGAAACTGTCGGTGATCCCCGGCCCGGGCCTGGCGAGGTCGTGATCGCCGTGCGTGCCTGCGCCCTCAACCGGCTCGATCTCCTGCAGCAGGAGGCCCCGCTCGTGCGCGGCTTCTCAATCCCGCACATCGCCGGCATGGACGTCGCCGGCGTCGTGACCGAACGGGCCGACGACCTGCCGGCGGGCATCGGTCCGGCGGTCGGAGATGCGGTGCTCGTCGATCCAGTCAGCACCTGCGGCGTCTGTGATCGCTGCCTGGCTGGCCTGTCTCCGTATTGCGAGAACCTGTGGACGGTCGGCTCCACCCGCCCCGGTGGCTTCGCCGAACTCGTCGTCGCGCCGGCCACTCACGCCTTTGCCTTGCCGAAGGGCTTGAGCTTCGTGCAGACGGCGACGTTACCCGTTGCGGCGATGACGGCCTTCCACGCCATCGAGGCTGGCCGTTTCGTCAACGGCGAAACGGTCCTCGTGAACGGAGCAGGGTCAGGTGTGTCGTGTGCGCTACTGGCGTTACTGCGTTCCCGAGGAGCTACCGTGATCACCACGGCCGGCGGGCCGGCGAAAGTGGCGAGGGCGTTGGCCGTCGGCTACCACCACGCCATCGACTATCGCCGCGAGAACGTCGCCGAGGTCGTCCGTTCGCTCACTGCCGGTCGCGGTGTCGATCTCGTCATCGACCATGTCGGCCCTGCACTTTTCCAGCAGTCGGTCGACGCCATGGCGATCGAGGGCCGGATGGTCTTCTGCGGAACGACGACGGGAACCGAAGCGCTGCTGTCGCTGACGAGCGTCTACCACTGGGGCCGGTCGCTGATCGGTGCCGGCGGATACCTCCCGGCTGACTTCCCGAGAATGCTGTCGGCGATGGAAGCGGCGAACGCTTCGCCTGTCGTCGACAGTGTCTGGCCGTTCGAGCAGCTCGCGCAAGCTCAGCAGAAGATGGCGAGTGGAGACTTCTTTGGCAAGATCGTCATCGAATACTGAAGCGATCGAGGTACTGAAGCGATCGAGGATGAGTGGCCGGCAGCCCGCACTGCCGGCACTCGGGTGGTCCGCGCAGTTGAGACGACCCGGCGCAGCGATGATGACGACGTTTCGAAAGTTTTCCCGACATTTCTCAGCAGACGGCACGCTCGACGGCCCGGAATTCAGTCCGCTGACTCAGTCCGTCGATTTCAGCTTGAAATAGAGCGTCAGCAGTACGAGCAGGATGATGACGATCGCCAGTGTCCGGAAGAGCCAGAGGATCGTGCCGAGGATAAAATGGAACAGGAACAACGCCACTATGGCGAGGATGATGTAACCGACGGCCGTCGCCAGCAGTGAGCGGGCACCGCCTTGGTTTGTTGCCATACCCGGAGTATGCCACCGGGCTGACGGTTCGCTGCGCCCAACGGAGGCACCATCCATCGTTCGCTGCGCAACGGCCGCTCCTCGGCCGCTGCGGTCACCCCTTGCCCGCTGTGGCGGAGAGGGTGTGACCGCGAGTGCAGGGACGTTCCTCAGTCTGTTCGTGATCGGCTCGATCACCGACGTGTCGATCTACTCGATCAACCTGACGACGGCGCTCGGCCTCGGCCTGGCGATCGACTACAGCCTCTTTTTCGTCGCCCGCTGTCGGGAAGAACTCGTCGCGGGTATGAATCCGCACGACGCCGTCGTTCGCACCGTCGAGACGGCCGGCCGAACGGTTTACGTTCTCGGCATTCGTCGTTGCGGCGTCCCTGCTCGCGCTGCTCGTCTTTTCGCTCTACTTCCTCCGCTCGTTCGCCTATGCCGGTATCTCGGTCGTGCTCATCGCCGCCGCAGGAGCAGTGGTTGCGCTGCCGGCGCTGCTTGCCGACTTCGGGTTGCCGACGAATTCGGCACTCCCGAAGTCGGCAGAGTCCCGACAGGTCTCAGACCGGATGGCAACCGGATTCACCTCGAACACGAGCGAGCAGTTCGCCATCGTCGCCCCGACCCTCGCCTCGTCCGAAACAGCGGCTGTCGAGGCATACGCAATCACGGTTTCCTCACTCCCGAACGTGGCGTCGGTGACGACGGCCAGCGGTACATACGCAGCAGGCAAACAAGTGAACGGGCCGGCTACGTCGAACGCGCAGTACGCCAGCGGAGCAACTGGCGTCTACTTTTCGGTGACGCCGTCGGTTCGCCAGCGCACGGCTGCCGATGAGTCGCTCGTGCGTTCGATCCGCAGTCTCCATCCATCGTTCACCACCGCCGTCGAAGGCTCTGCGGCTCAACTGATCGACACCAAGGCGGCGATCGGCGCGCATCTGCCGTATGCACTCGGCATCATCGCCGTCGTCACGTTCGTCCTGCTGTTCCTCGTGTTCGGCAGCGTGCTCGTTCCGTTGAAAGCGATCGTCCTCAACTTGCTGTCACTCACTGCGACGTTCGGGGCGATGGTGTGGATCTTCCAACAGGGTCACGGTGCCGGTCTGCTCGGCTTCACCGCCGACGGAACGCTCGACACGTCGATGCCGATCCTGATGTTCTGTATCGCCTTCGGGCTGTCGATGGACTACGAGGTGTTCCTGCTGTCGCGCATCAAGGAGGAATACGATCGCACCGTCGACAACACCCACGCTGTGGCGACGGGCCTCGAGCGGACCGGCCGCATCGTGACAGCCGCCGCCGCGCTGCTCGCCGTCACGTTCGCCTCGTTCGGGCTGAGCGGTGTGACGTTCATCAAGATGTTCGGCATCGGCCTGGCGCTCGCGATCGTGATGGACGCCACGCTGATCCGCGGTCTGCTGGTTCCGGCGTTCATGCGCCTCTCCGGCGACGCCAACTGCTGGGCGCCGCCATGGATGAGGCGGATCCACAACCGCTTCGGCATCAGCGAGCACGGCTCACCGGTCGTCGGAATCGTCTATACCACCGACGTCTGCACCGCAGTCGTCGAGCGTGTTGCAGGCCGTAAGCGGGAACTGACCGACGCCGAGCGTTGGTCACGTGCCGGCGAGCGCCTGCACGATCGGAGCGAACTCGTGAGCCTTGGGACCCTGTACCACGATGTACGAGTAGCCCCATCGCTCACGGCGCTCGTGCAGACGTTCGGCGATCTCTGCGGGGGAACCGACGAGGATGATCGGCGAGGCGAGGACCTCCGCTGCGCCGACGCCGAACCGCTGCGTCATCGTCTCGGCGACGCCGGTTGCGTCGTTCGTGATCTCGGCGACGGAGATCCAGGCATTGAACTCGAGGGAGTCGAAGCGCTCGCCTGCAGCCGCCCTGACCCATTCGAACTTCTCGTCGATGCGCTCGGCGAGGCTGTCCCGGGCCGCAGCCGATCGGGGCAGACCGTCCTTGAGCGACGGATTGACGCCGACGATGTCGGCCGATGCTCCGGCAAAGCCGAGGATCCGTTTGCCGCCACCGGCGATGAGGATCGGTGGACCGCCTGGACGGAAGGGTTTCGGTGTCCCGTCGAGTCGTTGGATCCGATAGTGCTCGCCGTTGAACGTCACCTGGTCATCGCCGAAGAGGCGCCGTAGCACCGTTGTGTGCTCGATCATCCTGCTGACACGGACGGGCGCCGGATCCATGTCGATGCCGGAGCGTTCGTAGTCGAGTGGGTTGTAGCCGGCACCGAGGCCGACTTCGAGCCTGCCCTCCGAGAGCAGGTCGATGGATGCGAGCTCACGTGCGAGCACCGCCGGATGCCGGAAATCGCATGCCAACACCAGTGACCCCACATGCAACGTCGTTGTCGCCGTCGCCGCTGCGGTCATCGCCGTCAACGGCCCGAAGCCCTGATGGAAGTGGTCAGGGACGAACAGCGTCGAATAGCCGAGTGCTTCGACGTCGCGTGCGGAATGCGCCCACGACCGTCCGTCGAAGGGTCCCTGCATCTCGACACCGAACCGGAAACGGCGAGGATGGATCACGTCGAACTGCGAACGCGAGGCGTGCCTGCAGGACGCGTGGAACGCTTCCGGCTGCTCGCTTTTGACTGCAGTGGCTGTACCAACTGAAGCGGAAGATCGAGAGGCGAGCCGAACATCCGATGGAGGATTTCTACGCACGCCTGATGTGCGTCGATCGAATCGTTGCTCCATGCGATGAGACAGGCGCGCACCACGCCGAGTATCGCGTTCGCTGTTGCGCTGGCACGAACGCGGGCTTCGACACTGTCACCCCAACTGGCGATGAGGAAGTCGGCGACGGCGATTTCGTAGTCACGGTCGGTCCGAGCGTCCTCATCCCGTAGCGCTTCGACGTTGGCAAGCAACTGGTAGCGGGTACGGCGCATTGGCGAGTCGTCGAGATCGCTGAGGATCAAATCAGTGATATGCCGCAAGGGATTGACAAAACATGAGCCGTCCCCCAGTCGTTCGACGAAGATGGCAACGCGCTCTTCATGATCCGGAAACGCAGCAGCCGCCTTCGTCGGGAAATGCAGGAAGAACGTTCGCGCGCTGACCCCTGCGGCTGCGGCGATCTCCTCGACGGTCGTCTCTTCGAAGCCCTGATCACGGAACATACGGATGGCATGTTCAGCGAGTGTCCTGCGAGTTTCCAACCGTTGCATATTGCGTTGGTTCACGGTGACCGCCTTTCGCTGCGCCGTCACGAAAAATCCCCACCCGTACATCTTGACGGCCATCACATCACAGTGTTAACTGCAGTCACTGTATCGACATCGCGTCGATGTTCTGATCTGGGGAGGTCGACCATGAGCCACGTTCCGATGGATTCACGAAGGCATGTGCAGCGCAGCGGATTGATGTCGCTCGCGCTCGCCGGCTCGCTGATGTTCGCCGCCTGCGGGAGCAGCAGCAAGTCGAGCGGAACGACAACAGCGACGGGCTCGACAGTGGCGAGCGGGGCGACAGTCGCCGCAAGTGCAGCCACCGGGGCGACCACCGCCGGCAGTTCTGCGACGGGTGCAACCACCGGTGCTGGAGCGGCCAGTAGCGACAAGGTGCTCGTCATCGCCCGCGGGATGGACGTCAACTCGCTCGACCCGTCGCGGTCCTACTGCGACACGTGCCAGATCTTCATGACGGCGGTCTACGAGACGTTGATCGGCCTCGACGCATCGGACAACAAGACGCTCGTGCCACGGCTCGCCACCAAATGGGAGAGCAACGCAACGCAGACCGAATTCACCTTCACGCTCGATCCGAAGGCGAAATTCGACGACGGTTCGGCGGTCACCAGCGCCGACGTCAAGTTCTCGTGGGAGCGCCTGAAGGCATTGAAGGCGGCGTCGTCGTACCTCGTGTCGACGATCAGCACGATCGACACGCCGGACCCGGAAACGGTCAAGGTGACGCTCGGCGCGCCGAACTCGGCATTCCTCGCGCAGGTCAACGCCAGCTACCTCGGCATCATCAACAGCAAACTGGCGACGGCCAACGGGGCGACGCTCGACCCGGCCACGGACAAGGCAGAGACCTGGTTCCTCTCGAATTCGGCAGGCAGCGGACCGTTCAAGCTCGAGTCGTATACTTCCGGGAGCGAATTGCGCTTCAAGCGCAACGACGCCTATTGGGGCACGAAGGCGCACTTCCCGGAAGTGATCATGAAAGAGACACCGCAGGCCGTGACACAGCGCCAGCAGTTGGAGCAGGGTGCCGTCGACATCGCCATGCAGATCTCCTCCGACGTCGCCAAGGGCATGGCCGGCGCTGACATCAACGTCAAGCAGGTCAAGAGCTTCAACTACGTGTACCTGGCTCTCAGCCAGGGTGCCAAGGGCGGCGAGGCGCTGACCCCCGATGTCCGCCAAGCGATCCGGCTGGCGCTCGACTATGCAGGTCTCGTCGACGTCACCGTCGGCGGCGCCGGCCAGATGCAGGCATCGCCGATTCCCAACGGTTTCCTCGGGACCGACGGGCTCGCCGCCCCGAAGCAGGACCTTGCAGCGGCCAAGGCGCTGCTCGCCAAGGCGAACATCACCAACCTGACGCTCGACGCCACGTTCCCGTCGCTCAACGTCTACGGCGTCGACTTCAGCACTGCGATGCAAAAAGTGCAGACGGATCTCAAGGCGGTCGGGATCAACCTCACCCTCAACCCGGTCGAGATCTCGGTCTGGGCAGACAAGATCGGTAAAGACGGAATACCGGTGACGATGCTCTACTTCGCTCCCGACCACACCGACTCGAGCCAGTACGTGCAGTACTTCGGACTGGTCAAGGACTCGCAGTGGCTCACGTGGACGAAGGGCACCGACGAAGCGGCAGAGGACACGCTGCTCGCTCAGGCCTTCGCCGCCCCGGACTCGACGTCTCGTGCTGCGGTCTACAACAAGCTGGCGAACGACATGATCAACGATCAGGTCATCATCCCGGTCGTCAACCCCGACCTCTTCCTGGCGAGCCGGTCCGACATCAAGGGAATGGCATACAGCGCCTGTTGCAATCTCGTCCTCGCCGACCTCAGCAGAGGGTGACGGAGCGCTGAGGCAGATGCAGCCGAGGCACCGGTGAAGCGGTACCTGGCGATACGTGTGGCGGTGATGCCGCTGCTGTTGTTCGGCATCGCCTCGATCGTCTTCGTCGTCTCACGGTTGACGCCAGCGGACCCGCTGGTGTCGATCGTCGGCGAGCGCAACCTCACGAACCCGCAGATCGTTGCGGCCGCCAGAGCAAGGTGGGGGCTCAACGATAGCGTTCCGGTGCAGTACGCGAAATACATGAAGAACCTCGTGAAAGGCGACCTCGGGACCTCGTTCACCACACGTCGGCCCGTGTTGCACGACCTGATCGACCGCCTGCCTGCAACCCTTGAATTGACGTTCGTCGCACTGCTGATCGGGGTCGTGTTCGGGGTCGGGCTCGGTGTGCTCGCCGCCAGGAACCGCAACAGACTCATCGACCACATCGCCAGGTTCGTCGCCCTGATCGGATCGTCGCTGCCGGCGTTCTGGGCAGGTCTACTGGTGCTGTACATCTTCTACGCACGGCTCGGATGGCTGCCGGGCCCAGGCAGGATCGATCCGCGCTCGGTTGCACCTGGTCACATCACCGGCTTCTACACGGTCGACTCCTTGCTGCACGGCGACTGGTCGATGTTCGTGCAGTCGGCCGAACACCTCATCCTTCCTGCAAGTGTTCTCGGCTGGGGGGTCGTCGGCATCGTCACGCGTCTGGTCAGGGCGAGCCTGCTGGACGAGTTCTCGATGGAGTACGTGCGTGTCGCCAGGGCGATGGGGCTACGTGAGCGGACCGTCGTCAACACCCATGCGTTGCGCAATGCGTTGCTGCCGACGATCACCATCGTCGGATTCCTCTTCGCCTTCCTGCTGACCGGCGCCGTGCTGACCGAGACCGTCTTCTCGTGGCCAGGTGTCGGCAGCTACGCCGTGGAAGCGTCACGCAAGCTCGACTACCCGGCGATCATCGGCGTCACCATCCTCGGCGGCTTCGCCTTCCTGATCACCAACCTGATCACGGATATCGCCTATGCCGTCGCCGATCCGCGGATCAGGTTGTCGTGACGGCGATCGCCGTTCCGGCCGTCAGGATCCGCCGTCGCCGGCCTGCATGGCTGCGCGGCCCGTCACTGATCGGGCTCATCTCGCTGGGCGTGTGGGCGTTGGTGGCATTGACGATTCCGCTGTGGACGCCGAACGATCCACTCGCGCCGGTCGCCGGCAGGCTCCTGGGGCCGAGCCTCAAGCACTGGATGGGTACCGATGCGCTCGGTCGTGACGTGCTCACCAGAACGTTGTGGGGAGCGCGAATTTCGATTCCCGTGGCCGTCACCGTCATCATCTCGGCGGTCCTCATCGGCACGATCATCGGCGCAGCCGCAGGATTCCTCGGCGGCTGGGTCGACGCCGTCCTGATGCGCCTGGTCGACATCACGATGGCGTTTCCACCGATCCTGCTGGCGATGGCGATCACCGCCTCGCTCGGGCCCGGTATCCGCAATGCGCTGATCGCTATGGTGCTCGTGTGGTGGCCGATCTACGCGCGGTTGCTCAGAGCGCAGGTCGTCGCCGTACGACAGCGTGAGTACATCGATTCGGCCGTCGTCATCGGTGCCTCGCGGTGGCTGATCCTGCGGCGTTACGTCTTGCCGATGTCGTATACGCCGGTGCTCGTCAATGCGACGATGGACTTCGGCCAGGTGGTGCTGCTGACGGCCTCTCTGAGTTTCATCGGCCTCGGCGCCAGGCCGCCGTCGCCAGAATGGGGGGCGATGATCACCGAAGGGGCGACGAACTTCTACCAGTGGTGGATCGCCGCCTCACCGGGGGTCGCCATCCTGCTCGTCGTACTGGCGTGCAACTTCGTCGGCGACGCGTTGCGTGATTCGTTCGATGTCAAGGAGATCACCCGATGAGCGCCGACCTTCCGCGCGTCGACTCCGATGTGACGGCTGACCGCCAGCCGATCCTCAGCGTCTCCGATCTGTGCGTGACTTTCACGACGTCCGCCGGCCCGGCACGTGCCGTGCGCGGCGTCAGCTTCGACGTCTATCCGGGCGAATCAGTGGCCATTGTCGGGGAGTCCGGTTCGGGAAAGAGCGTGACGATGATGGCGTTGCTCGGGATGGTCGCCAATGCCGACATCTCCGGCTCGGCGACATACCGCGGCAGCGAGTTGATCGGCATGGAGGTCTCGCGCCTGCGGCACATCCGCGGGTCGAAGGTGGCGATGATCTTCCAGGATCCGATGACCTCGCTCAATCCCGTCCTGACGATCGGCCGTCAGATGTCGTTGGTGATGCAGGCCCACCAGCCGGACCTGTCGAAGAAGGCTGCTCGTGCACGAGCGATCGAACTGCTCGACCAGGTCGCCATTTCGCAGCCGGCCAGACGATGCGATTCGTACCCTCACGAACTGTCCGGCGGCATGCGCCAACGGGTGATGATCGCCATGGCGATCTCCAACAATCCGGAAGTGCTCATCGCCGATGAGCCGACGACCGCGCTGGATGTCACCGTCCAGGCGCAGATCATCGAGTTGCTCGGGGACCTGCGCCGCGATCATCATCTGGCGATGGTGTTGATCACCCACGATCTCGGTGTCGTCGCCGGCGCCGCAGACCGTGTCGCCGTGATGTACGCCGGACGGATCGTCGAGCAGGGTGCCGTCGGCCCGCTGTTCGCCGACCCAGGGCATCCGTACACGCGCGGGCTGCTCGACTGCCTGCCGAGATTGGACGGGCGCCACGAGATCCGCGCCTCGATCGCCGGTGTGCCGGCGTCTCCGATGTCGCTACCACCCGGCTGCCCGTTCGCCCCCCGCTGTTCGTATGTCGAGTCCCGCTGCTCGGAATCCGAGCCGTTCCTCGAACGACATCACGAGACGATGTCGGCATGCTTCGTGCTGGCCGGCGACGGCCTGGGAACGGTGGCCGGCGATGACCTGGCAGCGGCGGCTGTCGATGGATGATCAGCCGATCCTGCGGGTGCGCAACCTCGTCAAGGAATTCCGCATTCGCGAGCGCGGCAGGTCGGCCGTCGTCCACGCCGTCAGCGATGTCAGCTTCGACCTGCAGACCGGCGGGACGTTGGCGATCGTCGGCGAGTCGGGGTGCGGCAAGTCGACGACCGGACGATGCATCCTGCGTCTGATCGAGCCGACCAGTGGCGAAGTGCAATTCCGTGGAGTCGACCTGTTGGGCTTGAACCGCTCGGAGATGCGCAGGGCTCGCCGCAACCTGCAGATCGTCTTCCAGGATCCGCAGGCCTCGTTGCATCCCCGGCTCACTGTCCGCCGGCTGCTGGCCGAGCCGCTCGAGGTCCAGGGTGAGCCGGCATCCGTCGTCACCGAGCGGGTCGACGAACTGCTGCGACTCGTGCAACTGCGCCCGGAACATCTCGACCGATACCCGCACGAGTTCTCCGGCGGACAGCGCCAACGCGTCGGCATCGCCCGTGCGCTGGCGATCTCCCCGGCATTGCTCGTGCTCGACGAACCGGTTTCGGCACTCGACGTCAGTATCCAGGCGGAGATCATGCGACTGCTCGTCGATCTGCGTGAACGGCTCGGGCTGTCGTTCGTCTTCATCGCCCACGATCTCGCCGTGGTGCGCCAACTCGCCGATCGGGTGGCCGTGATGTACCTCGGCAAGATCGTCGAGATCGGCGATGCCGACGAGATCTACCGGCATCCGCAGCACCCATATACGAAGGCGCTGCTGTCGGCGGTGCCGGTGCCCGATCCGAACGTCGAACAGCACCGGCGAAGGATCGTCCTCAGCGGAGAATTGCCGAGCCCGATCGATCCGCCGTCGGGCTGCCGCTTCCGGACGCGTTGCTGGCGCGCAGAGGCCATCTGCGCAGAGACGGAGCCGCCCCTGGTCACCCGCAACGGATCAACCGCCACCCATCACATCGCCTGCCACTTCCCTGGAGACGACCCGCTCGGCAACGACCCGACGAACATCGATGCGCTGGCCGACGACGCCATCGCCAACGACGAATTCCGCGCCGAGCTCTCGGCGGAGGGCTGACGATGGCGCTCGGCGTACTGGCAATCGACCTCGGCACGACCGGGGTCAAGGTCGCTGTTGTCGATCCCGACGGAGCAGTGCTCGCGAGCGCCGGCGAGGTGCTGCCGTTGCTGTTCACGGCCGACGGTGGAGCGGAGCAGGATCCGGCTGGTTGGTGGGACGCAATCGGGCGTTGCTCACGACGCGCCATCAGCGAGTCGCCGCTGCGGCGCAACGACATCACGCTCGTCGCCGTCACCACCCAGTACGCATCGACAGTGGTGGTTGCCGCTGACGGCATGCCACTGCACAACACCGTGATGTGGATGGATCAACGCGGCCGCCGGCACAACACGGTGAAACGTGACCCTGCTTCTGCAGCCACCTGGCTGGAAATCCACGGCATGGTGCCGTCCGGCAACGACGACACCGGTCACGTCGCCTTCATCCGTGCAGAACACCCCGGCGTGTACGCAGCCGCCTACGCCTTCGTCGAGCCGATGGATTACATCGCCGGGCGGATGACCGGGACGGTCACGGCGACGCACAGCACGATGTTCCCGATGTTCGCGTGCGACAACCGCGTCTGGGGAGTGACGGAGTACAGCGATGTGTTGCTCGACCTGTCCGGCATGGAGATCGACAAGTTGCCACCACTCGTGCCGATGGGTGAGACACGCGGGCTGCTCACCGCCGCGGCCGCCGAGCACCTCGGTGTCTCCGTCGCTGCTCTACTTGCAGACGCGACGATCGACTCGGTGACGTCGGCGGTCGGAACCGGTGCCATCGAAGCCGAACGCTGCGGGCTGATCATCGGCACGACCTCGGTGATGGTGACCCACCTGGCTTCCAAGCGCCACGATCTCGCCCACGGACTGTCGACAGCCCCGAGTCCGTTGACCGATCGCTTCTTCCTCGTCGCCGAGAACGGCATCGGCGGCAAAGCACTGGACGTCTTCGTCAACAACGTCGTGTACCCGATCGACGGCCTCGGCATCGCTGCCCCTGATGATGCCTACGAGCGTGTGACCGCAGCGGCCGCTGACGTTCCGCCAGGTGCCAACGGCGTGATCTTCCAGCCATGGCTCGTCGGCTCGATGGCGCCGGGCCACCAGCGCCATGTGCGCGGCGGTTTCACCAATCTCGGCCTGACATCGAACCGGGCAGACATGGCACGGGCTGTGTTCGAAGGCGTTGCACTCAATGCCGCGTGGTTGTTGCCGCATTTCTCGGCACTCGCCGAGCGCCACTATGACGAAGTCGTCATCGGCGGCGGCGGCGCCGGGGTTGGACTGTGGGGTCAGATCATGGCGGATTGCTTCGGTGTGCGCGTGCGGCGGCTCACGGACTCGCGGACGACCAACGCTCGCGGTGCTGCCCTGCTGGCGCTGGCACAGGTCGGCCATATCGACATCGGCGATGTCCCACAGATGCTGACGACCGCCGAAACCCATGAGCCCGATGCTGCGGCGCACGCCTGCTACGCCGAACGGCTCGGCGCATTCATCGACTTCCACGATCGCACCGCGCCCGTCTACCAGGCAATGCATTCGAGGCACCGCACACCCCCGACCACCGAAACCCCAACCACCGAAACCCCGACCACCGAAACCCCGACCACCGAAGCCCCGACCACCGAAGCCCCGACCCCACTGAACTCAACGGAGAGCACATCATGAGCACCACCATCAGCCCCAAGCCATCGCCTCTGCATCCCTACGCGGGGCGGTTCGACGTCCATACGTCGATGCCGGAGCACGGCATTCCCCGCGAACAGATCCTCGACGAACTGCGGCAGATGTCGACGGAGGAGGACCGTATGGGCGACAGCGGGCGGGTCAGTGGCTCGATCTATTCGGGCGACCACGACCACTACGGCTTCCTGATCGAGGCCTTCGGTTTCTATGCCCACGCCAACGTGTTGCAACGCGACATGTACCCGAGTGCGACAAAGCTCGAAGCGGAGATCATCGCCATGACCGCCTCGATGCTCCACGGTGACGAGGACACGGGTGGCCTGATCACGTCCGGCGGCACCGAGAGTCTCGTCACGGCGATGCTCACCTATCGCGAGTGGGGCCGGTCGCAGAAGGGCATCACCGAGCCGGAGGTCATCATGCCGGTCACGGCTCATCCGGCGCTCGACAAGGCCTTCCACTACTTCGGGATCAAGGTCATCAAGGCACCGGTCACCGCTGACTTCCTCGTCGACATCGACTTCGTCCGCGAGCACATCGGACCGAACACCGTCGCCCTGATCGGCTCGGCGGGGACCTACCCGCACGGATTGATCGACCCGATCCCGGCGCTCGGACAGTTGGCGCTCGAGCACGGCATCGGGCTGCATGTCGACGGGTGCCTCGGCGGCTTCATCCTCCCATGGGCGAACGAGTTGGGGTACCCGGTCGCGCCGTTCGACCTCGGCGTTCCCGGGGTCACCTCGATGTCGGCAGACACACATAAATACGGCTACGCGCTCAAAGGCAGCTCAGTCCTTCTGTTCAAGCCGAAGTCGATGCGCAGCGAGCAGTACTTCATGACCGCCGGTTGGCCTGGCGGCATGTACGCGTCTCCGAGCATGGGCGGCAGCCGATCCGGCGGATTGATCGCCGCCACATGGGCGTCGATGTTGGCGCTCGGCAAAGAGGGCTACCGCACGATCGCCGCCGACATCTTCCGCACGGCTGCCGAGATCAAGGCGGCCGTTCGTTCACATCCGGAACTGCTGCTGATCGGCGACTCGGCGTTCAACGTCGCCTTCCGCTCCGACGTCCTCGACATCTTCCACGTCAACGACGGCTTGGCACAGCGGGGCTGGCGGATGAACGGGCTGCAGGTCCCGCCGGCGTTGCACTTCTGCGTCACCCGCCCGAATACACAGGCAGGTGTGAGCGAGGCGTTCGCCCACGACCTGACAGAAGCGATCGAGTATGCCAAGAACCCGCTGCAGCAGATGCCGATCAGCGGAGCGATGTACGGCGCAGGGGGAGTGGTGCCGGACCACGACCGCATCTTCAAGATGCTCGTCCGCCGCCTCGACGCGATGCACGAGGTCCAGTAGCCCTTCGTGCCAGCCGAGCCGGGCGCGGTGTCGGCTCGATGCTCTCCGATCCATCTCTCCGAAAGCGGAAAGGGGGGCGACGCCGAGGCGAAATCGAGGCCTTGACGACTGGCGTAGGCTAACGAGCGGTCGAGCACCATGTGGGGTGTTCGGCGATCACGCCGCCTGGGGAGGTGTCATGACCAAAGCTGGTGCTGTCCGTGAGTCGTCCGCCCTTTCGGCCACTGTCACAAGGCTGACGGTCGGGTCGCCAGATGACCGCGCCGCAATGACGCGGCTGAGTGCCCTGTTGGGCGATCCGACGTTGCAGGTCCACGAACGCGTCCTGCCGATCGAGGCGGCGCCGCTGGCGATGGCCGGACCGGAATGGGGGCGAGGTGGCGCGCTCGCCGACACCGTCGGACCGTTCACCGGTACCGACGGCCGACAGGTGTGGTTCGACTTCCTGCGTCTCGTCCGACTAATCCCGGTGTTCCTGCCAGGTGACACCCGGCCTGCGGTCCTCTTCTCGATCCGCGAACTCCCGCTCCGTCTCGGCGATTCCATCCCGTTCGACGAGGTCCTCCGTCTGCTGCAGCGGCGGTATGCCCTCGGACGCGGCAGCGTGTGGATCCGCGCCGACCTGCTCGCTTCCGACGCCCCTGCCGCCTCCTACGTCGGTGTACTGATCACCGCCGGGCACATCACCTTCACGCCTCCGCCGATCGACGCCGGTGGCCGCCTCACCGTCCCTGCAGGCGGCCGATGTGTGGTCGAGCTCACGTTCGATCCGCCGCCGCCGCTGGTAACGGACTCAGCTGCTGGCAGGGATGCCGCCGGTGCCGATCTGCAGGTGCCCGCATCGGCGACCTTCGTGCTCGGCGGATCCCAAGCCCACGAGACGAGCGTCGCCGATGCTCACTGGCAGCTGTTCGGTCAGGCGGTCGCCTTCCATTGGGATGGTGTCGCCGCCCGGTACGAACCGGATCTGCGGTCGGTGCTCATCCCGATGACCGCCTCGGTGCAAGCGGTCGAACCGTCGTCGGTCGAGTCTCCGTTGGCTGGCCTGACGGGCACGGCCTCGATCCAACGGGGCGGGTGGCTGTTGCCGGTCGCGACGATCGACGTCAGCAAGCCGCCGGCGGCGAGCGGTGCCGGCGGTCTCGGCGTTCTGGCCGGTGACGGGTTGCTGATGACGTGGTCCGGCTTACAGGACGGCCCGGTCCGTCTCCCAGCACCGTGGGTTGCGCTGCTTCCAGGCGTGGCGATCGTGGTCGAAGCCCATGCCGCCAACATATACGCCCATCAGCGTTTCGAGCTGTGGGCCGATGCCGGCTCACGGTTCCCCAGCGAGTTGGCGGTGCGCTATTCCGACTCGTTCCCGGTGTCGTTCGTGTCGATGGCATCAGGCTCTGACGCTGTCGTCACCGCCGGTGCGATCGATGCCCGCCTCGACCGGCCCGTGGACGTGCGCGGCGCTCCGCTGTCGATCCATACGCTCGCCTCGCAGGTGATCCTCGCCACGACCGATGCCGCCAGCACCGTGCACGTCCTCGATGTCGATGTGCTGAACGATGCGCTCCAACTCGCAGCGACTAGGCCGATCGATGTCGGCGGCTCGATCTCGCTCGCCATCCGCAATGCCCTGTTCACCACAACGCCAGTGGCGACTCTCGGGCTGGTCGGTCACCTCCGGGGACCCGAACTCGTCGACAAAGGCACGGTCGCGCTCGGTCTTGGGCTGTATGGGCTGCTGCCGACACTTCCCGATCCGTACGCCGCCAATGTCGGATGGCTGCTCGCCACCCCGTATGGCCGCGGCCGCATCGCCCGGGTCGCCGAGCTGCTGTCGGCCACCGTCACGTGGAAGCGCCCGGCGAACGCCGACGCCGACGCCGAGGCCCCCGCTGACGAGGTGGCCGTCGGCTTCACCTTCGCTCCGGTAGGGAACCTCGCCGACTTGTTCGGGCGCTGGAGCGCAGCGCGGACCACGTTGGTAGGCGGGCGGCCGGCCAGGGACATGACCAGTTCGATCGCCTCACCGAACTCGAACCCGAGGACTCCAGACGCTGCAGGCATCCAATCGTTCGCATTCGCCAACGGGCGGCGGCACGTCGATGAAATTTGGCACGCCCACTTCGACGCCTTCGAGCGCGAGCAGTTCGCCCTGCTCGACGTGTCGAGCAATGCCGACCAGATGGGCGTCAGCTTCGCCTGGCAGAGTCCGCGCAACGATCAGCTCAGCAACCGTTCACCGATGGCTCGCGAGTTCCTCAGTGCTGATCCGAACGCCGGCGCTGACGATTTCCCTCTTCAGGTACACGACCTCGACCTGTCGGCACAGAGCCGGTTCGTCCGGGCGTTCACCGTCCCGCAGATCAGCTGGGAGCCGTTGATCAATCTGACGGCACCCGACACCGGTGCCGATCCGCCTGCAGGCTTCGTGCTGTTTCCCGACGACGGCGGGCCGACGCGCCTGTTCAACGATGCCGCCGACATCGTGGCGATCGCGCCGATCCCGGTTGTCCAGCACCTCGAGAGCGACTTCCACGAGCGGCCGGATGGTTTCACCGGAGGGCTGTTCACTTTGCCGTTCGGCATGGTGGCCTTTGCCGAGTTCAGCCGCACGAACCAGTTCACCAATCGTTCCGACACCGGCGCGAAGGTGGGTTTCAACACCAAGCAATTCTCCGGCGGCACGCTCACCGGCGGTCTGCAACTGCGCGTCGATGCGCCGACGAACCTGCCGGAGGGTGCCATCTTCAAAGGTGCCACAGCGCAGCTCGACAACCTGCTGCACCCGGACAGCTCGGCGACGGGCACCGGCGCGCTCGGTGCCAGCGTCGGCGAGGTGTTCAACAACGAGTTCTTCCTCGACCCGCCAGGCGTGCGCGACCGCGGCGTGCCGGTCACCCGCATCGACTTCTCCGGCTACGGCGCCAGCGTGTTCAGTCGCTGGGACAACCCGAACGCAGTCGTGGCCGCGACCAGCCAGGCGCACTTCGACGTCTTCGTCGGCCGCACGTCACACGAGGTCGTCCAGATCCGCAGCCTGCTGTATCCGTGGGGCGTTCGGGTGGTGCGCACCATCACGATGTTCAGGGGAAGCAACGGCTATAGCTTCCGCTACGACTCTGGCTGGCAGGCCGAGAGCCCCGGCATCTACGACTTCCGCTACAAGGCGTACAGGCCCGGCACGGCGTCGCCACGACAGGTGCTGGACATGCCGAGCCCCTTCGTGTTCCACCCCGGTCTCGTCCACGGCGTCTTCAGCGTGCGCAACATCCACGAGACGACAGCGGTGCCTCCGTTCCTCGACAGCTGGACGAAGCAGAACGGCGACACCTACCTCGACGCCAACAGTGTCCTTCGGATCGTCGACTCGTCGACGGCGGCGGGCGACCGCACCCGATCAGTGCATCTGCAACCGGTCTACTTCGATGCCGATGTCGAGATCGAGGGCGTGACGACTGGAGCAGCTGGCGGGCGCGTGCCGTCGAAGGGGATGCTCGGTTACGTACAGCTCGCGCCCCGTGGGGAACCGTTACCCGCGTTCCTGTTCGCCAAGCTGCTGGCCTCGCAGTTCGGTTCACTCGGCGGCCCCGCCGACTGCGGGATCGACGTTGCCGCGAGCGGCCAGGCGATGCGCATCAGCCGGGTCGACGTCAGCCCGTCGATCGACACCACCGGGAAGACGATCTTCGTGACGTCTGCACGTGGCGCGGTGACGCTGCCGAAGGACGGCTCCTGGAGCGTTGTGCAACACAACCAGGGGACCGGCGAGGTCACCCCGCTCGACCCGCAGGTGCCCGTGCCGGTCGTCCGCCGCGGCGTCCTGAACGTTGCCACCGGGAAGACCAACACCACGGCAAACGATCTCGTGCGCCTCGCAAACCCTGCCGATCTCGTCGTTGCGCTGACTGGCGCATCTCGAAACTTCGGACTGCTCCAATCCACCGGTACGCAGAAAGCGCTGTTCCGCCTGCCCGCGTTCCGGCAGGGAGTCGACGCGCTGCAGAGCCTCTCGCCGGACTTCGCCGACGCCTACCGCATCGTCAACTCCACGTCCGTGTTCCCGAACGTCGCCGACGCCGTTCCGCTGGTACTCGGACGCTACGAGACGAAGATCATCAAGGAGGGTTTCAAGCTCGTCGACGCCGTCCAGCCCGACAAGATCTTCGAGCAGGTGCTGGCACGCGGACCGCTCTACCTCATCAACGAGAAGTTCCTCAAGATGTACGTCGAGTATGCCCCGACCGACAAAACAGGCGGCTCACTCGGCGATGGAAGCGTCCGCTTCGGGCTCGACTCGTCGGCGGCGGCCGCCGGCGACAAATGGCTGTCGAAGGTCAGCGACATCAGCATGGTCGTCGACCTCGGTCCGATGGAGCGGGTCATGACGATCCGCGGCAAGTTCGACGCTGCGAACGGTGCCAAGCCGGGGTTCATCGAGCCGGAACTCGTCTTCAGCGACGCACTCCAGCCGGTGATCGACATCCTGCAAGTGCTGCTCGCGCTGTCCACCGGCGACTACGCCAGCGCCATGAAGGCCGGCCTCGACGTGGCGATGAGCAACAGCGCCGACAGCTGGAACTACTCGCTGCACGCCCGCCAGGAGATCCCGGTGGTGAAGTTCCCGCCGGAGCCGATTTTCAGCACCTCGGCAGTCGACCCGCTCAAGCTCGAAGCACATATGGCGATCGGCGTCTACCTCAACGAGGCGCTGCAGGCCACCAGTGATCCCGGCCAGCTCGTGCCTTCGGCGGGTGCCTTCCTCGAGTTCGGCGGGAGCCTGTCGGTGATGTGCGTGAGCCTCGCTGCGGCCACGGTCTACGCCACCGGATCGGTCGATCTGATCACCGCCGCCGACATCAAGACCGGTCCGTCGCTGCACATGAAATTCGGGTTCGGGTGCGAGCTCGTCGTCGGCCTTCCGGTGGTCGGCGGCGTCACGGTGACCTACATGGTCGGGGTACAGATCGACCTCGATACCGGGTCGATCACCGTCGGCGGATTCCTGCTGTTCCGCGGCCGCGCCGAACTGCTCGGCGGGCTCCTGACGATCCAGATCCAGATCGAGGCGAAGGGCAGCGTCAAGCGCACGTTCGGCTCCGACAGCACCGAGCTGATGGCCCAGGTCACGTTCGGCATCGACATCAGCATCTTCCTCGTCATCAACATCAGCTTCTCGCAGAGCTGGCAAGAATCCCGTCAGATCGCCTAGAGGGAGCAGCCACCGTGGATCCGAGATTGAGCCTGCTGACCTTCCCGCAACGCTTCGACGGCACGCGCCTGCACCTGCGGGTGCTGATCGTCCCGAAGCTCGGACCGGCGTGGGACGGCAGCCCACTGCAATCACTCGTCGACAACGTCCCCGCGATCGGTGACACCACCACGGCGTTCGCCGATGCCGACCTGCAACTGCAGGCGCGGGTCATCGACGGACTCACCCGCTTTCCCGTCGACACTCCCGTCGACTTCACGGCTGCGCTGCCGGACGCCAGCGGGACGGCGGCCGACTCCCGCGCACTGTTCGAGGCGCTCGTTGCGCCGGTGGCCGGGCGGTTCACATTGGCGCCAACGCCACCCCGGCTCGCCGAGTCGGCGGCCGACGGCATCTCGCTGCGCAAGTACCTGCCCCGCACCTACCGCGACTCGTTCCTGTTCACCGGACCCCGCCATCCTGGCGCCCGCATCGACGACAGCTACGAATGCGCCGTCAAGGACGCGACCGGCCCGAACCCAGCCTTCGTCACGACCCCGGACGGGGTGAGTTGGGGGCAGATCTACGCCTACTGCCTGCGCCACCCGCAACTGGCTCGTCGCCTCGGTCTGATCCGCGAAGCCTCGTTCGAAATCGATGTTGGCTTCGTCCACGGCGGCTTCGTCTACGTCGACCTGGCGCCCGGCAGCGACTATGCCGAGCAGCAGATCGCCGAACCGTTGCTGCTGTCGCGCTACGCCGCCCGGATCCCGCCACTCGTCGCCGGAACCGCCCGCCCGTTGTTCGCCGCCGTGCAATTCCCGGTACTCGTCGACGACCCTGGCGTGCCGGGCCCTCCCCCGGTGCTCGGCAATTTCGACCAGGTATTCATCGAGGCCTCTGACTACGACGACGGCTTCGCCAAGGTCGTCCACGCTGTGCAACCGGTCAGTCAGAATTTGTTGGCCGAGGAACCGGACGGGTTCACGCCGCTGACCGATATCGGCATCCGCATGGGCTGGGACGACGAGCAGATCCTCATCTGGCAGAGCCGGCAGTTGGCGGCAGACCCCACGGTGCCGCTCCTCGTCGGTGCGCCGCAGCGCCTCGACGCTCCCCTCGGCGCGTTCGCCTATCGGCTCGATGCCCGTCAGCGCGGCGATGCAACGTGGCACTCGCTCGTCGAGGTGCAGAGCCGGGAACCGCTGACCCTCGACGGTATCGGGCTCGGGGATCCGCCCGACATGCCGTTCACCGGAGAGCTCGGCGTGGAGGTGCATCCGCAGCAGTTCGACGGTGCGCAACCAGCCCGCGATCTGTGGTTGCCGGCGTACCTCGCGCAGTGGAGTGGTACCTCCGTAGTGTTGCCGGACGAGGCGGCGGCCGAGTTGTTCCACACGGAGCGGGCCACGGGCACGACGGCCTCGCTCGGGCGTCTGTATGAGGGCGTCGGACTCTCCGGCATCCCACTCCGATACAGCCGCACGTACGAGATGCGGGTCCGCCTCACCGACCCGACCGGTGGCGGACCGCAGGCGTCCGACGACCCGGTGAACGAGGGCCCGTCACCCACCGCCACGGTGCATTTCGTCCGGCACGTGGTGCCGGAGAAGGTCTCGTTGGTCAACCTCGTGACCTTTCCCGAGCAGCCGACCGGCAGCCTGTTCGCCGATGATGCGCTGCAGCTGACACGTCCGGTCCTCGGCTATCCCGCCGTCGTGTTCACCGGCAAGTACGCCGATCCCGTTCCGCTGCTGCAGGCGGCGTCCGATGCAGCCGTCGGCAAGGGCAGCTTCGGCATCCCGGACCCCGATGTGACCCACGTGCAGATCGACGTCGAGGTGCGGGCGCTGCGTATGGACAACCTGTTGTCGATCAGCGGACGCGAGCCCTACGCCCTGCTCTACAGCACGAAGCGCGCGTTCGCGGAGGGGTTCGACAGCGCGCTGACGGTGCCGCTGACGTTCGAGGACGCAGCGGTGCTGCGATTCGGCGACCCAGCCGATTTCGGCGACCTCGGTGTCACTCAGGCGGAGATCGACGCCCGAACCGACCTGCCGCTGCCCGCCGCACGCCTGATCCGCCTCACGCTCAGGGCCGTCGCCGAGGCAGACCCGTCGTACTTCGCCCCGGGCGCGAACGTCGGTCGACCGCTTCAGCTGCAGGTCCGCCGTGACTCCTCCGACGAGCGGACGCTGTTCGCCGCGGCCACCCCGGCGTCGATGATCAGGGCGCTGTGGCTGCAACCAGACCCCCCGCCGTCCTACGACGGGACGCTCGACGGGCTGTTCTTTCAGCGTGGTGCCGATGCCGTTCCCGGCATCATCCAGCGGCTCGCCGGCGAACTCGACGTCGACATCAAGGGCCTGACGCTCGTCGGAAGACGCGGCCAACGCATCGTCTTCGGAGCTGCTCGCGGCATCCGCCACACGATGGCACCGGACAATTCGTCGCTAACGCTGGCGGCCAAGGACGACCTCGTCAACCACTGGATCGTCGTCGTCACAGTGCAACTCGATCGTGATTGGACGTGGGACGGCCTGCAGCCGATCGGGTTCGACATCTTCCGAACGAGGCAGTTCAAGGCCGGGGGCGACGTCGACGACAATGGTGGCAACCCGATCGGTCAGTGGGAGGTCGTCACGACGGCATCGTTGCTCGCCATCGACCAGGCCGATCGCAACCACACGCGCCTCGTCTTCCTCGACGCGGTCGAGCCGAAGTCCGATGATCCCGCCGCCTTCCCTGACATCGTCGAGCTTGCCTACCGGGTCGTGCCACGGTTCACCGCTGTGCCGGCGCAACCCACGGATCCGTTGGAATTGAGCCTCGAACTCCCCATCACCACGCCGCCGTCGCAGGTGCCGCAGATCGCCTCGGCAGGGTTGGCGCTGTCGCCCTATACACGCAACGACACGTACTCGGCCACGGAGGCGCGCCGCCGTTACCTGTGGATCGAGTTGGCCCAGGCGCCGCGTGACCCGTTCGACGCAGTCTTCATCCGCATGCTCGGCTACGCCCCCGATCCGCTGGTGTCCGACGATCGATTCGAGACCTTCGTTCCGCCGGAGGAGTCGAGCCTGGCGATCGATCCCGAATTCGTCCGCGTGATCACACCGGGGATGACCGACGACCATGCCGGGCTCGGGGCGATGACACGGCTGCTGGCATCCGACGACAGCCCGCTGCATTTCCTCGTGCCGCTTCCACCAGGCCTCAGCGTCGACAGTCCCGAGTTGTTCGGGCTGTTCACCTATGAGCTGCGCTTCGGCCATGCCGACAACTGGTCGACGGCGCAGGGCCGCTTCAGCAGGCCGTTGCGCAGCACCGGTGTTCAGCATCCCGCGCCGACCCTCTTCTGCACAGTCCAGCGAACGATCGACGAACTGACCGTCGAAGCGCCGTTCGCCAAAGCGGTGCTGCGCGGCAAGAACATCACCGCCGATCCTCCGCGAACTCAACTGTGGGCGCTGCTGTATGCGCAGGTGCGTCAGGCCGACGGCGCAGACTGGCGCAACATCCTGCTCGATGATCGCCGCCTCCACGTCCAACGGCGGTTGCGGGCGCAGTTGCCGAACGATCTGCACAACGTCGCAGCGTCCTCCGGACCATTCCAGAACCGCGATGCACCGGCACGGGCGGAGACAGCATGGAAGCAGGACGAGATAGAACAGTTCCTCCTCATGCTCGGCCTGCCCGTCGACGCACCCGTGAGTGTGCTCTGCGTCGAGATGATGCCGACACTCGCCGCTCTACGAACACACCCGTCGTCGTCGCGCGACTCGGCGAGCGATCAGACGAACTTCACGAACGCCGTCATCGCCGAACGCTCCGGCGGCACCCAGACGATCGCCGCGAGCGATTACGCCGAGTCCCGCCCGCTGTCTGACGAACTCGGCCACCACCGAATCCTCCGCACATCCCCACTCGTCGCCGCGCCGCCGATCTGCTGATCGGCTCCGAATCACCGCTCGGTCATAGTTCCAGGCGCATCACGGGACGGCTGCGATACGTTCGGCCGATCTCGATGAAGCCGGCGGCGAGGAACAGTCGCATCGTCCCGGTGAACAGTGCCGAACCGGACGTGCGCTCGGCCTGCAGGGCTTCGACGTCGACGGGGTGGCCTTCGACGGCGGTCGCGCCGTGCTCGCCAGCGTGGGCGACGGCTGCGGCGAGCAGGCTGCGGGCCACACCAATATTGCGGAATCGCCGGTCGACGGCGAAGCAGGTGACCCACCACGCTCCGGGATCGTCGGTGAGGACGCGACGCAACGCCCGATTGGCGATCACACCCGGCAGTTCGTTTCGGGGCATGACCCTCGTCCAACCGGCCGGCGTCGCGTCGACGTAAGCGATCAGACCTGGCGCAACCGCTGCTGTCGAGATCTCGCCTCGCAGGGCGTCGCGATTGTCGGCTGGGTTGTCGGCGGTAGCGGGAGGGTCGAGGAAGCGGCGGCACCAGCACCATGTCGGATCCTCGCCCCGGCGCCCGAACGCGGTCACGACGTCATCCCACCGTGACGATGTGGCGGGTGCGGTCACGATCGTCACGTGGCCTTCCTGTACCGCTTGGCGGCGCGGAGGTTGGCGAGGCCCCAGACGAGGAACCACAGGTCCCAGACGAAGACGTGCCATCGCAGTGCGTGTACGTCGGTTGTCGGCGTTGCATGGATTCCGCCGGTGAGCACGAGTGAACCGGCGATCACCTGCACGAACCCGTACAGCGTCACGATCCAGGCGATCAACCGGTTGAGGCTCAGAACCAGCCGTCGCTCCTTGAGCGAGCGGGGTCGGATGGTGAGGAGCAGCGCCACGAACCCGGCGATCACCTTTGCCGCTGCGGCACCGAGCGCCAGCAGCACCGGAGCGGCACCGCCGCGGTTTGCGATCCGCTCGATCGCACCGCCGACGGTGTCGATGAGCCACCTGCCGCCGAGGCCCCAATAGACGCTGACGATCGCGGATGTACCAGCGAGCACCGCAGTCACGATTGCCGGACGGTTTGCGATCCGATCACGGTGGCCGGCGGAATCCTTTCGTACGACCGGCTCGGTCGGTGTCTGCGTCATTAGACCCTGAACGATAGTCAACCCGGTTGCGGATGAGGTCGAACGCGTTTACCGGAGCGACCGTCCGGTCGGTTCGCGGTCGGCCGCTTTTCAACCAGTGCTGAATCCGCCTGCGGATTTCTTGGCGCTGGCTGTCGAGAATCGGAGACTGGTTCGGACAGACTTGTGTCGACCCAATCGGGGCCGACGAAATCGAAAGGCCTGGAGGCCGTCATGCTTTCCATCACTCCGTTCCTGTGGTTCGACACCGATCTCGCCGAACCGATCGAGTTCTATACGTCGATCTTCGCCGATGCCGCATCGGCGGCGGTGCGTCGCGCCGCCGATGAAGGGCCGATCTTCACTGCCACGATCGAGCTGTGCGGGCAACAGTTGATACTGATGAACGGCGGTCCGGTCCACGCCGGGTTCACCGAGGCGATCTCGTTGTTCGTCAGCGTCGAGACCCAAGAAGCGATCGACGACCTCTGGGAGCGGCTGACGGCGAATGGCGGCGAACCGGGCCGCTGCGGTTGGCTGAAGGACCGCTATGGCCTGTCGTGGCAGATCGTTCCCACCGTGTTGGGCACGCTGCTCGGGTCCCCGGACCGGACCCGCGCCCAGCACGCGATCGAGGCGATGATGCAGATGGACCGCCTCGACATCGCAATGCTGCAGGCAGCGTACGACCGGTGAATCGGAGTCGATGATGCGTTTCATGCTGTTGCAGAACTACGGGTCGGTGGAGTCGGAGATGGCGCCGATCCACGAGTGGTCCGAGTCCGACATCCAGACCCACATCGAGTTCCAGATCGCCCTCAACAGTGAGTTGAGGGCGTTGGGCGAGCTCGTCGATGCTCAGGGTTTGTCCGGTCCGCACGATGCCAGGTTCGTCACCTCCGACGGGCTGCATCCACCGGTCGTGTCCGACGGACCGTTCCCCGAGACGAAGGAACTCGTCGCCGGCTACCGGCTCGTCGAGGTCCCCAACGTGGACCGGGCGATCGAGCTCGCCGCGCGGATCTCTGCCGCGCCCGGAATCGGCGGCGCGCCGATCCGCCAACGCATCGAGGTCCGCCAGATACTCGGCGCGCCCGGGTCGTCGTAGGCGGTCGTGGAACCCCCGCCAACGGACCCTGGTCGTGCAACCGATGTCGATCTGCTCCTTCGCGATGTTGCGCCCGCTGTGCTGGGTGTGTTGCTGAGGCGTGGCGAACGGTTCGCCGATGCGGAGGACGCGGTGCAGGACGCATTGCTCGTCGCCGTCGAGTCGTGGTCGAGAGGCGGGGTTCCGGCACGGCCGATCGGTTGGTTGGTCCGCGTCGCCGAGCGACGGGTGATCGACCTACATCACCGCGACACGGCACGGCGTCGGCGCGAGGCGCTGGTCGGTTCGTGGTCGGCGATGATACCGAGCGAGCCGGTCGTCTCCGAGGACGATTCTCTGGCTCTGCTGTTCCTGTGCTGTCATCGCGCCCTCAACCCGAGCGCCGCCATTCCGCTGACCCTGCGGGCCGTCGGTGGTCTCACCACGCGACAGATCGCCGACGCCCTGCTGCAGCCAGAGGCGACGATCGCTCAACGGATCAGCCGCGCCAAGGCATCGATCACCCGGTCGGGGGAGCCGTTCCACCGGCCGCCGCCCGACCTCATCGACGAGCGCTTACCGGCAGTCATGCAGATCATCTACCTCATCTTCACCGAGGGTCATGCTGCCACGAGCGGACAGCAGCTCGGCTGCGCCGACCTCGCCGACGAAGCGATCCGCTTGGCTCGCATGCTCCACGAGCGACTCGGTCGTCTCGGCGAGCACCCCGAGACAACCGGGTTGCTTGCCCTCCTGCTGCTGACGGACGCACGACGCCTTGCGCGCACGTCTGCGGACGGTGATCTCATACCGCTCGATCAGCAGGACCGGCGCTTGTGGAATCAACCGATGATTCTCGAAGGCCTGAGGCTGTTGACGTCAGCGCTTGCTGAACAGGCGATGGGTGACTACCGACTACAGGCGGCGATCGCTGCCGTGCACGATCAGGCGCCGACGTACGCCGCCACGAATTGGGCCCAACTCCGCGCGCTCTACAACCTGCTCGCCCAACGGAACGACAACCCGCTCGTTCGACTCAACCGAGCAGTTGCCGTCGCCCACACCGACGGCCCCGACGTCGCCCTCGGCGAGATCGACGCGCTCGGCCCGTCGTTGGCCGATCACCACCGCTACCACGCCACCCTCGGGTACCTTTACGACATAGCCGGTCGACACGACGCAGGCCGGGCGGCATACGAGACCGCAGCGCGACTGGCCAGGAACGAACCCGAACGTCGATACCTCCAGGCGAAGGCTGCATCGGAATCGCGAGCATGATGGGGTGATGCCCGGATGGGAGTGCCCTGCGTGTCGACGTCGATTCGCCCGACAACACCAAGCCCACGAGTGTTCCCCGGCGATGACCCT
>JAYTOR010000077.1:0-30892 GCA_043747685.1 Actinomycetota bacterium | reverse complement strand
GTCGGATTGTCCTGCACCTACACCGTCTCCCGAAGCAGGTTGACGAGATCGAGTTCCGTCTCCGAGGCACGCCTGGCGATCATCGGCAGATCGACGTTGATCTCGACGTTCCCGTCAGCGCGCAGTTCGCGGAACTTGACGGTCGACATCGTGCACATCACGCCCCACCGCAGCGATCCGAAGATCTCCCAGAAGCGGACACGCTCCGGATCGACCGGTGCGCCGCCCCCCGATTCGTAGCCGGCGAACAGTTGCTCACGGGTGCCGAACCCGCCGACCGGTTTGTCGACGGCACCGAACCGCCACGAGTTCGTGCACAGCCAACCGAGGTCCTGCATCGGGTCACCGAGGTAGGCCAGTTCCCAGTCGAGTACGGCGGTCACGCCGTCCGGTCCGACGAGCAGGTTGCCGTTGCGGAAATCCCCGTGGACGAGTATCGGCACACCGACGTCGGGGGTGCGCTCGCCGAGCCACTGGAAAGCGAGATCGAAGACCGGGCGCGGCCACTGCTCGACCTCGTGCACCGCCTGCCACGTGTCGATGATCTCCTTGGGTGACCTGAACGCCAGCATCGCCGTATCCGTCAACGAAATGGCGTGAATGCGGGCGAGGATTTCGCCGCACTGGAATGCCAGTTGCTCGCGTGCGGACGCAAACGCCGAGTTGCGAACGATGCGGCCGCCGAGCGCCTCTCCGCCGACATGCCGCATGACGAATCCGACACCGAGACCGTCCTCCGGTTCGAGGACGTGGATGACCTCCGGCGACGGCACACCGGCTCTGCCGGCAAGGATCATCAGTTCGGCCTCGGTCTCCAGCGGGATCGATGTCGATATCCCGGCGAGTTCGGGAACGATGATCGCGTTGCCGCTGTCGCGGCGCAGTACCAACGATGCTGTTCCGGCATCGAATGCCCAGGTCTGCTTGCTCGCACCACCGGAGAGGTGCCGAAGGTTGCGGACCTCGCCGAAGCCGAGCCGCACGGTGAGCGCCGAAAGCGCCGCCGCGAACTCGACCTCTGATTGCAACGCTGGCGCAGTCACACACTCCCTCCGATCGCCCGAACGTACCAAAGACGTTTTCATCGAGGCGTACCGGGCTGACCAACCTCCGTCTGACGGCCGAGGCATGGCACAGGGAGCGGGCCGAGGCAGCGGGTTGATGGATCGAGTATCAGTCGACCCACCGGCAGGTTCACCAGTGAACTGTGACAAGCGTGACAGGGTTCGCCTGTGGCCTGCTTGAGTGCCGATACGATACGATACGAGACAGTCTCGTATCGTATGGAGCGCACACCACATGAGCAGCCACGCCGGACCACCGCCGACCGACTCCCTCGACCCCGGGATCCACGCCAAACGCTGGCTGATCCTCGCCACGCTGTGCGTGAGTCTGTTGATGATCGTCATGGACAACACGATCCTCAACGTCGCCATCCCCAAACTCGTCGACGACCTGCACGCCACCAACAGCCAGTTGCAGTGGATCGTCGACGGCTACACGCTCGTGTTCGCCGGCCTGCTCCTGACTGCCGGTGCACTCGGTGATCGCTTCGGACGCAAGCTTGCGCTGCGTGTCGGCATCTGCGTGTTCGTCCTCGGCTCGGCGTTGTCGGCGTTGTCCACGACGCCGGCTCAGCTGATCAGTGCGCGTTCGTTCATGGGTATCGGTGGCGCCCTGATCATGCCGTCGACGCTGTCGATCCTCACGAACGTCTTCCGGGACCCGAAAGAACGCGGTCGGGCAATCGCCATCTGGGCAGGCTTTTCCGGTGTCGGCGTCGCTGCCGGCCCGGTCATCGGTGGCTTCCTGCTCAACCATTTCTCCTGGAGTTCGGTCTTCTGGGTCAACGTCCCGATCGGTATTGCCGCACTCGTTGCCGGCTATCTGTTCATCCCGGAGTCCAAGGATCCGGCTGCGCCGCGGCTCGACCCGATCGGTGCGTTGCTGTCGATCGTCGGTCTCGGATCGTTGCTGTTCGCCATCATCCAGGGTCCGACCACCGGATGGACGAGTACGTCCGTTGTCTTCGGCTTCGGGGTCGGCATCGTCGCCATCGTCGGATTCATCCTCTGGGAAGCGCATTCCGATCACCCGATGCTCGACGTCTCGTTCTTCAAGAACCCGCGCTTCTCGGCTGCCAACTCGGCAATCACGCTGACGTTCTTCGCGATGTTCGGATCGATGTTCCTGATGACGCAGTACTGGCAGTTCGTCCACGGCTACACGCCATTGCAGGCCGGTGTCCGATTGGTGCCATTTGCCTTGATGATGATGATCGTCGCCCCGCTCTCGGCGAGGGTCGTCGAGCGTTTCGGTACCAAACTCGTGGTCAGCGGCGGCATGTTCATCGTTGCACTTGCACTGCTCTCACTCGCCACGATCAAGGCGGATACGAGCTATCTCCGAGTCATCATCTGCATGTGCGTGATGTCCTCCGGCATGGGCCTGATCTTCGGGCCGGCGACGGAGAGTGTGATGGGCTCGTTGCCACGTGAGAAGGCCGGCGTCGGGTCAGCGGTCAACGACACGACCCGTCAGACCGGTGGTGCCCTCGGCGTGGCCGTCATCGGAAGCCTCGTGGCCAGCGTCTACGCCGGCAACGTCGATACCGCCGCCCAGCGGCTCGGGATCACCGGAGACATCGTCGCCAAGTCACGTGCCTCGCTCGGCGATGCGCTGGCGTTGGCACCGCAACTCGGTGACAAGACCAAGGCGTTCGTATTGGCGGTGCGCAATGGGTACACCGACGGGCTGATCCACGGGATGGTGATCGGTGCCGTGATCGTCGCCCTGGCCGGCGTCGTCGCCTTCGTCTTCCTGCCGGCACGGGCGGTCGATCCGCTCTCGCTGGATTTGCAGCACGAACACGCCGAGGAGCGGGCCGCAGAGGCAGTCTCTGACGATCGGGTGCCCGTCGCCGGGGCGTGATGGCCGATGTCGGGGACGTGATGAACGATACTGAGCGCGAGATGAACACCGATCGTCATCGCGGCCGACCGCGCAACGAAGCTCATGACGAGGCGATCCTCGATGCCACCCTCGAACTGGTTGCCCAGGTGGGGATCGCCGGCCTCACGGTGGACGCGGTCGCCCACCGGGCAGGTGTCGGCAAGGCGACGATCTATCGTCGCTGGAACTCGAAAGAAGCACTGCTGCTCGATGCATGGAACACGTGTCTGACGATCTCCGATGTCCCGGACACCGGGTCGCTTCGCGGTGACATGGAAGCGTTGTTCGCCGCCAAGGATCTGAAGATGCCGGTCGAAACGATGAAGCGCATCTTCCCGCAGTTGATTGCAGCTGCAAAAGTCAATCCCGACGTCGGCGACACGTACAAGGCGTTCGTCGAACAGCGTCGCCTGCCGATGCGGACGGTCCTCGAGCGGGCCATCGATCGCGGCGAACTGCAGAGGACGATCGATCTCGCACTCGTCCAGGATCTCCTGGTCGCCCCGCTCTTCTACCGCTCGTTCATCTCCGACGGGCCGACCGACAGCACCGTCGTGGCACAACTGCTCGACATCGTTCTCGCCGGCGTCGATGCGCTGTCGAGAACGCCTGCCAACACGTGATTCCAGCACTGGACCTCGCCCCACGACGTGACACAATCCACCGATGCGTGTAGGTGTGATGATGTTTCCGACGGATCTCGGCATGCAGCCGATCGAATTGGCCAAGGAGGCGGAGGCGCGAGGTTTCGCTTCGCTGTGGTTTCCGGAGCACTCCCACATCCCTGTCAGTCGCACAAGTCCGTGGGGAGGTGTGCCAGGAGCTCCTCCGCTGCCGCCAGAGTACTGGCACACGCACGATCAGTTCGTCGCTCTCGCCGCCGCAGCCGCCGTCACGACGACGCTGCAGGTCGCCACGGGGATCTGCCTCGTCGCCCAGCGCGACGCCGTCTGGCTCGCCAAGGAAGTCGCCTCGCTCGACGTCATCTCCAACGGCCGGTTCCTCTTCGGAGTCGGCTTCGGTTGGAACCACGAGGAAATGGCGACGCACGACGTCGACATCGCCCACCGCCGAGCGGTCGTACGTGAGAAGATCCTCGCCTGCAAGGAACTGTGGTCGAACGACGAGGCAGAATTCCACGGCGATTACGTCCATTTCGAGAAGTCGTGGGCCTGGCCGAAACCGCTGCAGCGGCCGCATCCGCCGATCGTCGTCGGTGCCTCGCCGACGCCGGCGCATTTTCGCCACATCGTCGAATGGGCTGACGCCTGGATGCCGATCGAAGGCCGTTACGAGATCGACGAGAAGTGGGCCGAATTGCAGCGGACGGCGACAGACGCCGGGCGCGACCCGGCAACACTGGAACTCGGCGTCTTCGGAGCAAAGGCGGAGGCTGGACATCTTGCCCATCTGCAGGCAATCGGTGCCACCTTCGTCGGCCTCAGCCTGCCGGCATTGGACCGTGACGCGGCCATGCGGACGATGGATCAGTACGCTCCGCTGGTCGCCGAGTTCAACTGACGGAGCTCATCGGGCGGCGGCGTCCGCCGTTGAGAGGAGATGACCGAATCGTGACGTTCGTCGCCGTTCCTCAACCCGATAGCAACACGGCTGCACCCCGTTCATCAGCGCGGCGCGAGACAATGGATCGATCGCCCGAAATCGCCGCTCCTCTGTTGCCGGACCGATGGTCGTCGGGGTTGCCATTCTCGGCGCCTCGCTGGCCGGTGGCGTTTTCGACTCCTCCGCCGCGCCCGTGCGGTTCGGCGCCGGATACGAACTGCTGACTCCGTCGACGATCGCTGCCACGCTCTCCGCCGTGCCGCCCGTCGCCGACGGGCCGGCCACAGCCTTCGGCCATGGAGACCGCACGCAGACGGCCGCGACCGACAGTTCCGTCAGTTCCGTCAGTTCCGTCAGTTCTGGCACCGGCTCGCCTGCTGATTCGGGCAGCGCGGTTGCGTCGACGACGACAATCGTGTCGCCGCCGGAGTCCGAGGTCGTCCCGAATGCGGATTGGGCTGCGTTCGACACGGCCACCGTCGATGCATTGAACGGTTCGGGCAACCTGGCGGTGTCCGTCGCCGTGTCCAAGGACGGTCATCCCGTGCATGCGGCGGCGAGAGGTCTTGCTGACCCGTTCCATGGAATCGCCGTCACCCCGACGGATCAGTTCCGAATCGCCAGTATCTCCAAGGTGATCACCGGAACGGTGGTGTTGGAGCTGGTGGCCGATGGCAGGCTCGCCCTCGACCAGGCCGTCCTGCCGATCATCGCCGATGCCTTCCACGTGACGCTCGGAGATCCGCAGATGTCGAAGGTCACCGTTCGGGAGCTGCTCGGCCATCGCTCGGGGTTCGGCGCCTTCGAGCCTCAATTCTTCGACAACCAGTCCGTCAGTTGTGAGGATGCAGCGATCACCGCCTTGACCGGTCATCTCAGTGGCACACCTGGCGGCGGCGAGACCTACAGCAACATGAACTTCTGCATCCTCGGCCTGCTGATCGAGCAGATCGCCGGCGACGGCTACAGCACCGTCGTCGATCAACGGCTGTTGGCGCCGCTCGGTATCACCGACATGCATCTCGCCGGCAACGGGGTGTTCGACCCCGGCATGGTGGTGCACGCAGAAGGTGCTGGCCGGGATTTCCTCGATGTCCTCGACGGTGCAGGGGCGTGGGTGGCCAGCGCGCCCGATCTCGTACGGATACTCGACTCCCTCGATCCCGCCAAACCCGGTTGGCATCCGCTGCCAGACGACCTCGCCAACCTGATGCATCAATGGCCCCAGGGTGGCGGTTCATTGGGGCTGGCGATGCGCCTGTGGCGTGACGGATCGTGGGGGCACACCGGCACGATCGAGAGCACCCACTCGATCGTCCTGCACCGCCAGGACGGGTACACAGTGGCGATCCTCGTCAGCGGCTCGAGGCCATCGGAAACCGACGACCTCATCGGCTACATCGCTCGCGGGCTGACCGCCGCCCATCTGGCGTAGGTACCTGTCTCAGCGTTATCGTCAGAACTGGCAGACTCGGTTTGTCCGCTCGTGTTCATATAGAGAAGAGAAAATTCAGTGGCTACAGGAATCGTCAAGTTCTTCAATACGGAGAAGGGCTACGGCTTCATTTCTCGCGAGGACGGACCGGATGTGTTCGTCCACTACTCCAAGATCCAATCGGCGGGCGGCTTCAAGACGCTCAACGAGGGACAGGCCGTCGAGTTCGAAGTCGGACCGGGCCGTAAGGGCGAAGAAGCCCTCAACGTCAGGACGATCTGACGACTCACCGACGCGTTCCCGTGTAACCGAATGTCGCTGATCGTGTGCACATTCGGTGACACCGGAGCGCCATCGCCTGAAAGCAGCCAGTGACCAGCCGGAGCATGGGAAGAGCCACTCCGGCCGGTCAGAGACTCGGTGTCAGATCCGGGAGGGCGGTGGATTCGACGAAGAGCAGTGTGCGCCGTCAACCTCGGAAGGCGTTCGACGTTTGCTGAGAGATCGCCGAGAACTCCGGCCTGCGCGGAGTGTGGGATGTGATCAGGTTTACTTGCGATTGCCGAGTGGGATTGCCGAGGTCGGATCCGTGGCTGACCTATGCCCGCCGGCTGGTCAGGTGGCCCGGCGGCGCTTGATCTCAGCAGTGATCGCCGGGATGACCTGATGCAGGTCGCCGATCACGGCGTAGTCCGACTTGGTGACCATGTTGGCCTGTGGATCGGTGTTGATGGCGAGGATCTTCTTGCTGGCCATCGCCCCGACCCAGTGCTGAATGGCCCCGGAGATGCCGCAGGCGATGTAGATGTCCGGGGCGATTCGGGTGCCGGTCTGGCCGACCTGGTCGGTGTGGTTGCGCCAACCGAGATTTGTCACCGCACGAGAGCAGCCGACGACGCCGCCGAGCAGATCGGCGAGCGATTGCAGCGGCGTGAAAGCGTCTGCGGAACCGACTCCGCGGCCACCACCGACGACGACAGGTGCCGTCGCCAACGTGACTCCGGCCGGCCGCTCGACCCGAGCGACGATCATCGTACGTGCAACAGATGGATCGAGCCGCGCCTCGAAAACCGTGGCCGTTCCCGCACCCGGGTTCGCTGCCGGCGAAGCATCGACCGCGTGATGAGCAATCGTCAGCAGTTTCGTGCCAGTGCCAGTGCCAGTGCCAGTGCCAGTGCCAGTGCCAGTGCCAGTGCCAGTGCCAGGGCCAGTGCCAGCGCCAGGGCCAGTGCCAGCGCCGTCGACCGTCGCTCGCTCGATGAGCGATCCGCCCCAGCGCACGCGGGTCACGCCGAAGGTGTCGCCGGGCTGTCCGGGTTCGAATGTCAGGCAATTGGCGACGAACGCCGAATCGGAGCGGGCTGCCGCTTGGGCGAGGACCTCGTTGCCTCGATCGGTTCCGGTCGCCAATACGACAGCGGGCTGCGTGGCGGTGATCATCTGGGCGACGACTTCGCCCCACGCCTCCGGGTTGTAGTCGGTCAGCAGTGCGTGATGTGCTTGATGGATTACGTCGGCGCCGAAGCTCTCGGCATCGGCGACGAGCGAGTCGCCGTTACTGCCGATCGTCAACGCTTCGAGCGTGGTACCGAGCTGCGCGGCGAGGGCTCGACCGGCGGTCAGCGCTTCGAGTGCTGCCGGCGCGATTGTGCCGCGGTCATGTTCGAGGACAACGAGAACAGCCCCGCTCATCTGAGCACTCCCAGTTCTTCGAGTAGGTCGACGACGGCTGCCGCTGCATCTGGACCGTTTCCGAGGATGGTTGTGCTCGTCGTCAGCTCGGCCGGCGGCTCCAGACGTACCAGTACCTGACCGCCGGGTTTCGCCGACGGTTCGATGGTGGCGACCTGCACCTTCTTCGATGCCAGGCGGCCCTTGAGCGTCGGATAGCGGGGAAGGTTGATTCCCTCCTTGACGCCGGCGACGGCCGGCATCGTCAACTCGTAGACCTCTTGGCCGGCGTCTGTCGGACGTTCCAGCGTGGCAATGCCATCAGCGACGCTGATGCCTTTGATGCCGTTGACGATCGGACGGTCGAGGTGCCTGGCGACGCGGACGCCGACCTGGAATCCACCGGAATCCGCTGATTCGTTGCCGAAGAGGATGAGGTCGAACACACCGTCCCGGTCCTCGATCGCGGTGATCGCCGCAGTGATCGCCGCAGCGGTTCGCTGTGGGTCCCAGTCGGCGCCGTCGGTTGCCAGCAGCACGGCGTTGGAGACCCCGACGCTTGCCGCATACCGCAACTGCTCCTCGGCCTCGGCAGGTCCGAGTGTCAGCACGGTCGCTGACCCGCCGTGTGCCTCGACGAGTTGCACGGCCGCTTCGACAGCGCACTCCTCGTGCGGGGACGTCGTGAAGCCGAGGAACGCCGTGTCGACGGCGAGCCCGTCAGCCGTGATGTTGATGCGCGAGCCGGGCGCCGGCACGCGCTTGACGCAGACGAGGATGCGCACGACTAGCTCTTCATCCTGGCATCTTCAGGATCGAACAGCGCTTTCGAGCCGACGCGCTCGACCGTCACCGGGAACAGTTCGTTCATGTACATGACGGCAAGGTTGTTACCCTCGACGGCATGCTCCGGCGGCAGGTAGGCGAGCAGCAGGAACTTGCCGAGCGACGGGCCCGCGCCGGCCGTCGTGACACGCGAGACGCGGCCCTTGCGATCGACGATGCGCTCGCCGTCGAGGGTGACGATCGGCTCGTTACCGCCGACAGGGAAGCGCGGGATGCCTGCAGCCGAGGTGTGGTCGGTGATCGACAGCGTGCACATCGTGGCGGCGAGCGGCTCGTCACGGGCGGCGAGGTAGGCGGCCTTGCCGATGAAATCCGCCGACTTGACCTTCGGGCGGGCGAGGCCGGCCTCGACCGGGTTGTACTCGCTCTCCAGCTCGGCGCCCATCAGGCGGTAGCCCTTCTCGATACGGCCGGTCACGGCGTAGACGCCGATGCCGACAGGGATGATCCCGAACTCGGCGCCGGCCTCGAAGACCGAGTCCCACAGGTGCAGGCCGTGCTCGACGCGGGTGTAGATCTCCCAGCCGTTCTCCCCGACGTAGCTGATGCGGAACATCGTGACCGGGACGCCGTCGATGAGCGCGTCGATGACGCTGCCGTACGGCGAACCGGCCTGTGAGAGGTCGGCTGGCTTGCCGTTGACGGTCGTGATCTTGGCGAGCGTCGCCGCTGCGTTCGGGCCCCACACGCCGATCGTGCACAGGCTCTGCGACATGTCGGTGAAGGTCACCGAACCGTCCGCCGGCAGGTTGCGGGTGAACCAGTAGTTGTCACGGCCGCCATCGAACGCGCCGGTGATGACGCGATAGTGGTCCGTCGCCAGGCGCTGGATCGTCAGGTCGCCGCGGAAGCCGCCGGCAGGGGTGAGCAGCGGCGTGTAGATCGATTTGCCGGGGGCGACGTCGACGTTGTTGACGCAGATGTGCTGTAGGTGGGACATCGCCCCGGGTCCGGCGAAGTCGAACTCGTTGAACGCCGTCAGGTCGACGACGCCGACGCTGTCACGCATCGCCAGATGCTCGGCATTCGTGATCGGAGACCACCAGCGGCCGTCCCACTCGGCCGGCCGCGGCGTGTTGGCCTGCGGGTACTTCTCGAACAGCACCTCGTTGCTGGTGAACCACTGCGGGCGCTCCCAGCCGCGAGCGTCGAAGAACACCGCGCCGAGGGCTTCCTCACGGGCGAAGAACGGGCTGCGGCGCATGCCACGTCGTGATGCCCACTGCTCACGTGGGTGGACGATGCCGTAGGTCTTGTTGAAGTGTTCGGCGCAACGGGCGAGGATGTGCTCCTCGGTGCGCTCGTGCGGGTAGAAGCGGGCGATGTCCGAGCCATGCGGGTCGCACATGTGCGGGTAGCCGTAGGTCATCCACTCGGCGACGAGCTGCGCGCAGCCGGGCCCTTCCTTGATCCACACAGCGGCGGCAGACCACAGGTTCTTGACCTCGATCGTCTCGCCGAGTACCGGGTTGGCGTCTGGAGTCAACGACAGTAGACCGTTGATGGCGTAGCGGATCTCGGCGTCGCCGAGCATCTCCATCAGGTCGATCGCCTCTTCGAACTGCTGGTCGAAGTCCTCGGCGGTGAACGGCAATTCGGTCGGGGTCAGCGCAGATGCCTCGATCGACGGGATGTCGTCCGGGTGCATGAAGATCGGTCGGTGGGCGTAGCTGCCGACCTCCATCGAACCGGCGGACTGGCGCTCGTAGCAGAACGTGTCCATGTCGCGGATGATCGGGTAGGCGAGCTCCTTGCCGGACTGCTGGAGGATGTCGATCGGGCCGACGTCCGCCATCTGATGAACCGCAGGAGTCAACGGGATCGTCGCACCCGCCATCGTCGCGATGCGCGGGCTCCAGACGCCACAGGCGATGACGACGTACTCCGCTTCGATGCGGCCCTTGTTGGTGACGACTGCGCTGATCGCCCCGTCGGTCGTCTCGAGGTCCATGACCTCGGTGGTGGCGAACACCTGCAGCACGCCCTTGTCGATCGCTTCCTGGCGCAGCAGCGTGCCGGTCTGCAACGAATCGACGACTGAGACCGAGGCGGTGTAGTAGCCGCCGAGGAGGATCTTCTCGTTGATGAACGGGACCATCTCCTTGATCTCGGTAGGCGTCAGCAGCGAGGCTTCGATACCCCACGCCTTGGCCGAGGTCATGCGGCGGTTGAACTCCTCCATGCGCTCCGGGGTACGGGCGACTTCGATGCCGCCGCACGTGTTGTTCATCCCGAGTTCGACGTATTGGCGCTGGCTCTCGAGCGTGATCGCCGCCATTTCCTTGTTGTGGTCCGTCGGGAAGATGAAGTTCGAGGCGTGACCGGTCGAGCCGCCGGGGTTCGGCAGCGGCCCCTTGTCGATGAGGACCATGTCGGTCCATCCGAGGCGGGCGAGATGTCCGACCAGACAGTTGCCGACGATGCCCGCGCCGATGATGACGACCTTCGCCGTCGTAGGGAAAGCGGTGGTCGGAAAATCGCTGGCGCTACTCGTGACTTCGCTCACGGATACCTCTTCGATGTGAGATGCTGCGGGTGCCGGCAGATCCTTGCGGCGTCCCGCAATGCGGAATGGTTCTACATCGTGGAACACTAGCCGATCGGCGGTTGCTCGTGAAAGCGTGGCAGTTCGCCCGTGACTATCGGTGCGACAGCGACTCCGCGACGCCGCTCAGGGCGGATCCGGCGGTGACGGTCGGCCCTCCGTTGGACGATCGTAGGTTCCGACGACATCACCGCTCGGGATAAGAATCCGCAGTGTGGAACAAGACCGCATTGCGGAACGCGCTCGTATGTGGGACACTCGCACCACGAATTATCCGAACTTCCTGGGGGAATCGAAGATGGCATTTCCGTCCGACCTGACGATCGCTCGCGCCGGTACCTTGAAGCCGCTTGCGGACATCGCTGCGCAGATGGGTATCGGGCCGCACCTGCTCGAGGCGTATGGCGACAGCCTCGCCAAGATCAAGTTGGAGGCCATCGACGAACTCAAGGACCGGCCAAAGGCCAAATATGTCGTCGTCACGGCGATCACGCCGACGCCGTTGGGCGAGGGCAAGACGACCACCACGGTCGGCCTCGGCCAGGCGATGAAGCACGTCGGCAAGCATGCCGTCATCAGCCTTCGACAGCCGTCGATGGGCCCGACGTTCGGCATCAAGGGTGGTGCCGCCGGCGGTGGCTACAGCCAGGTGATCCCGATGGAGCTGCTCAACCTCCATCTGACCGGCGACTTCCACGCCGTCACCGCCGCGCACAACCTGCTGTCGGCGATGGTCGACAACCATCTGCATCAGGGCAACGAACTCGGCCTCGACCTCGACAACATCACATGGCGGCGTGTGTTGGACGTCAACGACCGCGCGCTGCGCAACATCATCATCGGCCTCGGCGGCAAAGCCGACGGAGTCGTCCGCCAGACCGGTTTCGACATCACCGCTGCGTCCGAGGTGATGGCGATCTTTGCCTTGGCCAGCTCCGTCGAGGACATGCGCACCCGCCTCGGCCGCATCGTCGTCGGCTACACGAAATCCGGAACGCCGGTCACCGCCGAGCAGATCAAGGGCGCGGGCTCGATGGCCGTCATCATGGCCCAGGCGATGAAGCCGAACCTGCTGCAGACGCTCGAGAACACGCCGGTGATCGTCCACGCCGGCCCGTTCGGCAACATCGCCCACGGCAACTCGTCCGTCGTCGGCGACCTCATCGGCATCCACGCCGGGGACTACCTGATCACCGAGGCCGGCTTCGGTGCCGATATGGGCGCCGAGCGGTTCTTCAACATCAAGTGCCGTAACTCCGGCCTCGTCCCTGACGCTGCCGTTCTGGTGGCGACGGTTCGTGCGTTGAAGGCGCACTCCGGCAAGTTCAAGATCGTCGCCGGCAAGCCGCTGCCGGCGGACCTGTTGGCGGAGAATCCCGACGATGTGTTCGCAGGTGGGGCGAATCTGCGCAAACAGATCGAGAACGTCAAGGCACACGGCGTCTCGCCTGTCGTGGCGATCAATGCCTTCCCGACGGACCACGCATCCGAACACGATGCGATCCGTAAGATCGCCGCCGATGCCGGGGCGCGCGTCGCACTGTGCACGCACTTCTCCGACGGCGGCGCCGGCGCGACCGACCTCGCCCACGCGGTGATCGAGGCGTGCGAGGAGCCGAGCAACTTCCATTTCCTTTACTCCGCCGATGACTCGTTGAAGACGAAGATCGAGACGGTCGCCACCACGATCTACGGCGCTGCGAAGGTCGAGTACAGCGCAACGGCCAACAAGCAGCTGGCGAACTACGAGGCCAATGGTTTCGGCAAGCTGCCGGTGTGTATCGCCAAGACGCATCTGTCGATCTCCGGCGACCCGACGCTGAAGGGCGCGCCGACGGGCCATACGCTGACGGTCCGCGAGGCACGAGCCTCGGTCGGTGCCGGCTTCGTCTACCCGATCTGCGGCGACATGACGACGATGCCAGGCCTCGGCTCGGCCCCCGCCGCAAGCATCATCGACTTCGACGAAGACGGAAACATCGTCGGCCTGAGCTAAACCCGCGGTGGCGCGATGACGACCCGTGCCGCAGACAGTCACGAGGGCGGAGCACGCGCACGAAGTGCGCCGCCCGAGCGGCGGAGAGCGGAAAGAACGGTTCGCAGGTAGGTCGCCAAGGTAAACGTGTCAGGTGCTCAACCCGTTCACAGACGAGTCGTATTGAAAGCGAAGGAATTGATGACTGAAGTACATGCAGACCGCACCGCTGGTGGGGCCATTCTGATGAATGGGAACCGGCTGCGTGACGAGACGGTTGCGGCGCTGCGCGCCCAGATCGAGGCGGCGGGCTCGCCGCCCGTTTGCCTGGCGACGGTGCTCGTCGGCGACGACAGGCCGAGTCAGATCTACGTCAACAGCAAGCACAAGAAGGCTGCGGAAGCCGGCATGACCTCGCGGCACGTCGGTCTGGCGGCCGACGCGTCACAAGCGCAGGTCGAGGACGCTGTCGGAGCGCTCGTCACAGACCCGAGCGTGCACGGAATCCTCTGCCAGCTGCCGTTACCGAACGGGCTCGATCCGGAGCCGGTGCTGTCGCTGATCCCGCCGGAAAAGGACGTCGACGGTTTGACCGAGCGGTCGTTGGGCCGGCTCGTTCGCGGTCTGCCGGGCCACGTCTCGTGCACGCCGCTCGGCGTGATGCGGCTACTCGAACGCTACGGGGTGACGACGTCTGGCAAGCGTGCCGTCGTGATCGGCCGCTCGACGCTCGTCGGCTTACCGCTGTTACTGCTCTTCGGCCGTAAGGGCGTCGATGCGACCGTGACGCTGGCGCATTCGCGAACCACGGACATGATCGAGGTCTGTCGTGAATGCGACATCATCGTCGCTGCGGCCGGATCCGCACGCATGATCACAGCAGCCCACGTCATGCCAGGGGCCGCTGTCATCGACGTCGGGGTGTCGCGTACCGAGGCCGGCATCGTCGGCGACGTCGATTTCGACGCCGTTCAGGCGATCGCCGGCGCGATCACTCCGATGCCCGGTGGCACCGGCCCGATGACCATCGCCTGTCTGCTCGAGAACACCCTCAGCGCCGCAAGAATGCTCGGCGCCTTCCCAGCCTGATGACCGACACCACCGGCCTCGATCGAGTATTTCCGTCTCAATCGAGTATTTGCGTCGCGACGGAGTATTTGCGTCGCGATGGGGGGCGGGTTCCTACTCGAAAGAGCTCCGGTTCGATTGCATCACGTGCGATCCGGCGTGATCTCCTGGACATCGACTTCTTCGGTGTCCTCCGGGCGGATGAGATGCATCGTCTGGCGACCTAGGCGACGGCTCATCGAGACCGCAGTTGCCGGGATGAAGAAGGTCTTGGCCATCACCGAGGTCTCGCGCCACGGACGATCGACGATCGGTGCACGCCAGGCCATCAGCCGGTAGACGAGGAACAGCACGATCAGCACGTGGAAGATGATGATCGACCACAGGAATCCTCGTGGACCCATGTGGGTCATCAATTGTGACGTCACGAGCGGCCCGCACAGTGCGCCTGCACCGTAGAGAAGGATGAGCTGCGACGCTGCGCCCGTCTGCCTGGCCGGCTCGACCCAGTCGTTGGTGTATGCCGCGGCGATCGAGTAGAGCGGAAAACTGAGTCCACCGATCAGTGCCATCAACAACAGCCCGTGCCAGCCGAACGGACCCGTGACGAGCATCACGGCGAGGGCGGCGATGGCGCTGAGAGCGATCACGACGCCGACGAACCGGCGGTCGACCTGATCGGACGCCGACGAGATCGGATATTGCAGCAGCACGCCGCCGACCGCCGTGATGGCGACGAACGGCCCGATCTGGCCGGCGGACAGGCCGGCTTGGGCGGCATAGACGGCACCCATTCCGACGAATGCACCGTGAGCCAAGCCGACGAGAAAACATGCCCCGACACCGGTCGGCACGATTTCGGCCAGCGCTCGCAGCGACAGTTTCACGGTGTGTTCGATGGGCGGCGGCTTGGCATCTTCCGACAGCGTGACGGGTGCGACCGCCAACGATGTCAGGACTGCGGCGACGGCGAATCCGGTGAGCAACCGGGGATTGACGGTTCCGATGAGCAGTTGGCCGACGCCATACGCTGCACTGGTGATCACCAGATAGATGGCCAGTAGGCGGCCACGGTTGCTGTTGGAAGCCAACTGGTTGAGCCACGACTCGGCGACGACGTATTGGCCGGCGATACACAGGCCGCTGGCGAACCGCAGGGCGATCCACGCTCCGGGGCTGCTCGTCAGCCCGACGAGCAGCATCGCCACTGCCAACAACGATGCGAGTGCTGCGAAGACGCGAATGTGGCCGACCCTGCCGAGAGCCAGCGCGGCCACCTTCGAGCCGACCAGGAATCCGCCGTAGTACGCCGCGCTGATGACGCCGATCGCCCAGTTCGGGAAACCGGCGAGTTGCGACTGCACGCCGACGAGCGTCGAGAACAGGCCGACGCCGACGAGCAGGAAGGCGAGGCCGACGAACAGTCCCCAGATCGCCCAGGCGATCGAATCGGTGACCGGTGCTGCGTCGTCGAGCAGCAGTTCCGCCGAACTCTCGATCCTGCGGACCGTGCCGGTGGGGGTGACGGAGCCGACCGATCCGGTTGCGGTGAAGACGGTGTTCGTGAGCGGAATCGCCATTGGTTCGCCAGGCGAATTCGAGACCAGCGCAGCCAGCGAAGCTGACACGGTGGAGGTGTCTTGGACGTCCGGAAGCGGCGCGCTCGCCGACGTCTGCGACGCTGCATTACCCCGATCCAACACCGTCACACAACTATCGTAGCAATTGCTGAGAATCCGTTCGACGGTCGTCCCGACAGCACAGATGAGAACATCGTGGCGACGCCGCCTCGCTGAACGAGCGTTCCGTGTTGTGGACCTGTTCCGCATTGTGAAACACTGGGACCTGGGAGGTGACGAGTTGTCGAACGTGCAATCGGTGGAACGGGCCTTCGCCATACTGCGGTGCCTCGGCGGCGGTCCAGCAGGCGTGTCCGATCTCGCCGAGCGTGTCCATCTCCCGAAGAGCACGGTGTCCCGGCTGCTCTCGACACTGCAGGAACTTGGCGCTGTGGAGCAGGCCGGCGTCGGAGGCGAATACCGTGTCGGCGGTCTCGTCAGCGTCATCGCCGCCGGCGTCCAGCCGGGCGCAAGCCTCGAATCGATCGCCCGCCCGCATCTCGTGGAACTCGTCGAGGCAACGGGGGAGGCCGCTGGACTCTCGATTCTCGAAGGTAACGATGTTCTCTACCTCGATCAGGTCACTGCCGACACGCAGGTCCAGATGCGCGACTGGACAGGAGAGCGTGTCGCCGCCCATGTCACATCGTCGGGCTTCGTGCTGCTGGCCTTCGCTCCGAAGCCGATCCGTGAGCGATTCGTGGCACGCAAACTCGAACGCTTCACCGCCAAGACGATGATCCAACCAACCGCCTTACGGGCCCGCCTGATCTCTGTTGCGCAATCGGGCACGGCGTGGGTCTACGGAGAATTCGACGACGAGGTCAATTCCGTGGCGGCCCCGATCCGCGACCGCCTCGGGGCGGTCATCGCCGCAGTCCACACACACGGCCCTTCGTATCGCTTTCCTGCCGATCCGGCCGATGCCGAACGTGTCGAAGCACTCGTCGCCGCCACTGCGGACCGCATCAGCTCGCGCCTCGCCGACGGCAGCTGAACTCCTCTGCGCACCGGCTCAGATGCTCAGCCAGATGGCGGTGTCCGGAGCCAGCAGCCCGTCGTCGGCCGGCGCACTTGCCAACAGGATGTCCTGATAGGCAGCCAGCGGGACAGCCGCCGGCGAGATGTTGACAACGCAACGGAAGGAGTCACCGCGAGTGAACGAGAGCACGTCAGGGTGCGATTTGTCCCACGCCATCGGACCGTCGCCGAGATCGGGATGATGGGTGCGCAGGTGCAGCGCCGAGCGGTACAGCTCGAGCATCGACTCGGGGTCTCCGGTTTCGACGGCGACCGAGACGCCGGCAAACGTCGGCGGCTGTGGAAGCCACGGTCTGGTACCGCCGTCGGGACCGAACCCGAACGACGACCCGTCAGCAGTCCACGGGATCGGGACGCGGCAGCCGTCACGTCCGGGATCCGTTCCGCCTGACTGGGCGAAGGCCGGATCCTGGCGTAGGTCGTCCGGGATGTCCTCGACCTCCCATAAGCCGAGTTCTTCTCCTTCGTAGACGTAGGCGCCTCCGGGTAGCGCCAACATCAGCAGCGCCGCTGCACGCGCTCGTCGCGTGCCGAGTACGAGATCGAGTGGGGTCGGATCGTCGCCGACGTGTCGGCGTGCTCGTCCGTGAGGTTGTGGTCTGCCGTAGCGAGTCACCTGGCGAATCACGTCGTGGTTGGCGAGGACCCATGTGGGCACGGCCTCGACGGCACCAAGAGCGGCGATCGAGTTCTCGATCGTCTCTCGTAGGTAGCCGGCGCGCCACGGTGACACCAGGAAGTCGAAGTTGAAGGCGGAGTGCAACTCGTCAGGGCGCAGGTAGTCGGCGAGCCATTCGAGTTGGTCGACCCATGCCTCGGCGACGAAGATCCGCGGTGGCTCAAAGGAGTCGGCGACGGCCCGCCAACGTCGGTAGATCTCGTGGATGCCCGGCTGGTTCCAGTGCGGGTGATCATTGCGACCGGCACGCCCGAGAACCGCTGGGTCCATGTTCGCACTTACGCCGTTACCCGTTCCGATGTTGGTGATGTCGAGGTCTGGCATATCGGGATGCTTGATCATCCCATGGGCGACGTCGATGCGGAATCCGTCGACGCCCCGGTCGAACCAGAACCTCAGGATGTCGTCGTACTCGTCTCGCACCTCCGGGTTGTTCCAATTCAGATCTGGCTGCCCTGGGGCGAAGAGGTGCAGGTACCACTCGCCGGGCGTGCCGTCCGGACCGTCGACGCGAGTCCACGCCCCACCCCCGAACATCGACTGCCAATTGTTCGGTGGCAGTTCACCAGTGGCACCCTTGCCCGACCGGAAGATGAAACGGTCGCGTTCCGCAGAACCATGGGCTGCGGTCAGCGCCGCCCGAAACCACAGATGCTCGTCCGAGACGTGGTTCGGGACGATGTCGAGCAGTACACGTAGCCCGAGAGAATGAGCATCGGCGATCAGCGCCTCGGCATCGCCCAGCGTGCCGAACAGCGGATCGATAGCGCGGAAATCAGCAACGTCGTACCCGTGGTCATCCATCGGCGAGCGGTACCACGGCGTGATCCAGATGGCATCGACGCCGAGGTCGCGAAGGTATTCGAGCCGAGAGGTGATGCCGGCGATGTCGCCGATGCCGTCGCCATTGGCATCGGCAAAACTACGCGGATAGATCTGATAGATGACGGCGGATCGCCACCACGGACTGTCAGGAGATGATGGCGGGGTCAGCGCAGGAGGTGCGAGCACCACCGGTGCGAGCGATGCGGGAACGCTCGAGGCAGCAGACGGACCAACGGGTGATGGCATCGGCGAAGCAATAGACGTCATGAAAAACAAACCTTTCTCGCGCAGCGGCCGCCGGTCGCCACCCGAGAGTGGTGACCGGCGGCCGCTGCAGGTCTACACAATCAGGAAGCCAACCATCCGGCGACAACCGTCGGGTTGGCGTCGATCCACTTCTGGGCGGCGGCGGCCGGGTCCATCTTCTTCGAATCGATGTCGGTCGAGATCTCGTTCTGCTGATCCGTGGTCAACTGGAATTTCGACAGGAACGTGAAGGCAACCTTGTTCTTCGTCGCCAGCTTGGCGTTGGCCGCCTTGTACAGCAGGTCCGGCGGGTAGTCGCAGGCGTACTTGCCGTCTTTGGCAGCTGCTGAGGCAGTGCACGCGGCGGTGACGGCGGGCAGCTTGATCTCTGTGAGTTTGACTTGCGACTGCAGCCACTGCGGCTGCCAGAACTGGAACAGCAACGGCTTGTGGTCGGCGATCGCCTTCTGGATGGCGGTGATCTCCGCAGCCTCCGAACCGGCGACGACGAACTGCAACGGGAGGTTGAGGTTCTTGATGATCTGTTCGTCATAGCTGACATAGCTCGGGTCGCCCATCAGGAACTGACCCTTGTCGCCGGTCTCGGCGGTGGAGAACAACTTGGCGTTCGCCGGATCCTTGAACCCGTCGAGGGTTGCCAGTGCCGGATGCTCCTCGATAACGTACGACGGGACATACCAGCCGATCTTGGCGACGGGGCCGAGCTTGCCGAGGTCGACAACTGACTTCTTCTTCGTGACATAGGTGTCGTAGTCGGGGACGTGGCCGGACGGCCAGATCTCGAGGTTGGCGTCGATCGCTCCGGTGTCGATGCCCGTCCATGCGGCGTTCTCGTCGATGTCGGTCAGCGTCGTTTTCGTGCCGAGGTTCTTTTCAAGGATGATCTTGGCGACGTTGGCGTCGACAGCAGAGCCCGTCCACGGGTTGACGGCGAGCGTGATCGCCGCATTGGAACCGGCTGCGAAGGTGACGACCGGACCGCCTGGGGTCGTTGCTGCGGTGCCCGCCGGAGCGGTGGTACCGGCAGCCGTCGTTGCTGTCGATGCTGCGGCGGTTGTCGCCGCCGAGTCGGCAGCCGGTGTGGTGGCCGACGTCCCGGTCTTGGCGCTGCTCCCGCAGGCGGCGGCGACGCCGGCCAGCGCAACGAGGGCGACGACTGCCCGCTTTCGACTACTCATCATTGACCTCATGAAACGTTGCTCCCCGTATCTCCGGAATACCGGATCGATGTGTGTCTGCGTGCTGATGGGTGTTGTTGGGTGATGCTCACTGTTGTTCACGTGCCGGCCGGCTGCCCCACGCCTGGGTGATGCGATCGAGGACAACAGCCAGCAGCACGATACTCAATCCACCGGCAACCCCTTGCCCGACCTGTTTTTTCGTCAGGCCGTATACCGCTTCGAGGCCCAGGCCGCCGGCCCCGACGAGTGCGGCGATGATGACCGTTGCCAGCACCATCAGGATGACCTGGTTGATCCCGAGCATGATCGAGCGGAAGGCCAGCGGCAGTTGCACCTTGAACAGTTCCTGCCTGGGTGTCGCCCCGAACGACGTCGCAGCCTCGCGCGGGGCAATCGGGACTTCGCGAAGACCGTGGCTCGTGAGCCGTATACCCGGGGGGATGGCGTAGATCACCGAGGCGATGACGCCGCCGACCTGACCGGGGTTGACGAGGAACAGCACAGGAATCAGATAGACGAACTGCGGCATGACCTGGGCGGTGTCGAGGATCGGCCGCATGATCCGTTCGACGCGCGGCGATCGACCGCACCAGATCCCGATCGGGATGGCAAGCGCCACGCTGATGATCACGGCGATCAACACCTGTGTCATCGTGATCATCGCCAGATCCCAGTCCCGAAGCGCGCCCAGCCCGAGCATGCAGATCACACACAACGCAGCGAGGCGCGTGCCGCCGCTCGCCCAGCCGATCGCCCCGAAGGTGGCGACGATGCTCCACCACGGCAGCCACGTCAGGAACGTCTCGACCGGCCGCAGGATGTCGCGGACGAGGAAGTCGCTTGCGCTCTCGGTTCCGCCGACCAGCGGGACGCCATGACGAACGTGATCGGTGACCCAGCGGGACCCCTTCGTCACGGACTCCTGGATGTCGACGGTCCACGACTTCGGGAACGAATGCACACCGGCGCCCTTGCAGATGACAGCGACGATGACCACGGCGACAACACCGATGGCGAAGACCTCACGAGGATGATCCAGCGACCACTTCGTGACGGCATTCGGATTGCGCGAGGTGGTGCGCTCACCCGTGCTCGCTCTGTCCAGGGTGATGGCGGCCAGCACGATTGCCAGTCCAGCGCTGAAGGCCAGACCGACGTTGTTCTTCTGCAGCGCCTGTAGCACCTGGTTGCCGACGTCGCCGGTACCCACGAGCGAGGCGATGACGACGATGCCGAAGGCCATCATGATCACCTGGTTGAGGCCGAGCAGGATCGTCCGCCTGGCGAACGGCAACTGCACTTTGGAAAGCAACTGACCCCGGGTCGACCCGAACGACAACCCGACCTCCGTCGAAACGACGGGCACACTGCGCAGGCCGAGGCTCGTCAGTCGAACCGCAGGTGGCACCGCATAGATGACCGTGGCGACGACGGCCGCAGAATTGCCGATCCCGAAGGCGACGACGAGGGGGAGGAGATAGACGTACGTCGGCAGTACCTGGGCGGTGTCGAGGATCGGACGAAGAATCTGTTGAGCTCGATCGGACCGACCCGTCCAGATACCAAGGGGGATGCCGATCAGCATCGCCAGAACGACACCGACGATCATCAGCGAGATCGTGATGAGGGTCAGGTCCCACCAACCGAGGATGCCGATGCCGACCAACGCCGGTACGGATACGACGACTGCTTTGACGCCGCCTGTACGCCACGAGATGCAGGCGGCGAGCACGAGCACACCTGGCCAGCGGAGGATCGTGAAGAACGAGACGAGATCGTCGACGCGGTAGCCGATGAAGTTGCCCACGGGCGTGAGGAAGTCCGTGAAGATCGGCGCCGACGTGTTGTGAATCTGCACCCAACTCCACACGTGATCGATCCACGGTCTGACATGTGCATCAAGCCATGTCGGCACGTTCGAGCCGGTGGCGATGCCGACGACGACGAGTGCCAGGATCATCGTTCCTGGCACGGCGAAGCGGCGCGCGTCGATCTTCCGTGTGCTCTCGACCACCGGGGCGTGCTCGCCCGGTACGACCGACGGTGTTTGCAGCATCGTGGTTGTGGTCGTCGTTGTGGTGGTGGTCGTCGCCATGTCGTCAGACCGCTGCCGGATCGGTGCAGTCGGTTGGGGTCGGATTCATGAGCGCGGCGCTCATTTCTCGCCGGCGATGACGGCGAGGACGTGTGAGCGGTCGACGAGTCCGACGGATTTGCCGCCCGTGTCGACAACGTTGACCGGAAGGTCGCTGCTCGCCATTGCTCCGACGATGTCCTTGATCTTCGTGCCGCTGGTGACCGTCGAGCAGTAGGCGATCTCGTGGCCGGGCGGATCGATCATCACGTGGTCGACCGCGACGACATGTGAGCGCGGCACGTCGCGGACGAAGTTGGCGACGTACTCGTCGGCGGGAGCGGTCACGACCTCCTCGGGCGTGCCGACCTGCACGAATTCGCCATCGCGCATGATGGCGATGCGGTCGCCGAGGCGCAGCGCTTCTGACAGGTCGTGGGTGATGAACACCATCGTCTTGTTGACGTCGCGTCGCAGCCGGATGACTTCGTCCTGCATGTCTCGCCTGATCAACGGGTCGAGTGCCGAGAACGGTTCGTCGAACAGCAGGATCTCCGGGTCGGTCGCCAGCGCCCTGGCCAGCCCGACCCGCTGTTGCTGGCCCCCGCTCAGTTGATGCGGTTTGTACATACCCATGCCGCCGAGGCCGACGAGTTCGAGTGTCGCTGCTGCCTTGTCGCGACGCTGGGCTTTGTCGTTGCCACGGACTTCGAGGCCGAAGGCGACATTGTCGATCAGCGTGCGATGGGGGAGCAGACCGAAATGCTGGAACACCATCGATACCCGGTTGCGGCGAACGTCGAGCAGGTGCTGTTTGTCGGCGGCGGTGACGTCGGTTCCGCCGATCAGGACCGTTCCGGATGTCGGCTCGATCAGCCTCGTGAGGCAACGAACGAGCGTCGACTTGCCACTACCCGACAGACCCATGACGATGAACACTTCACCGGGAGCGACATCGAAGCTGATGTCGCGCATCGCGACAACGTTCCCGAAACGGCGTTCGAGTTCCTTTCGCGGCAGGTTCGCCTCCGGCGAATCGACGATCCGCTCCGGCTTGGGGCCGTAGACCTTCCACAACGAACGAATCGAGATGGCAGGCGCAGCAGTGTCCGAATCGTTTCCCACCGACGGATCATAGAGCAGCGGCAGATCAGGGTCGCGAGGGTGACCTCCGGACTACTGTCGCTCCCGATGACAAAGCAACCGAGCGACACCCCTTGCCTGCCGACACGGGCGCGAATCGTCATCATCGGCGGCGGCATCCTCGGATGCAGTATCGCCTATCACCTGACGAAGATGGGCGAGCGCGACGTCGTCCTCATCGAACAACACAGGCTCACCGACGGTGCCACCTGGCATGCCGCCGGCCTCGTCGGGCAGCTGCGGTCGTCGCGTAACACGACTCGAATGCTGGAGCAGTCGGTCGAGATGTACCGCCGGTTGGAAGCGGAAACCGGCCAGGCCGTCGACTGGCACGAGGTCGGCAGCCTGCGCCTTGCGTGTTCGCCCGAGCGGGTGATGGAATTGAAGCGACTGGCGACGATGGCCAAGAGCTTCGGGTTGCCGATGGAGGTCATTTCGGCGAACCGGGCGCAGGAACTCTTCCCGCTGATGTCGACGCAGGACGTGCTCGCAGCGGCGTTCCTGCCCACAGACGGATACATCGATCCGGCGAGCGTGACACAGGCGATCGCCAGAGGTGCGCGCTCGCGCCACGCGTCGATCATCGAGGACACCAGGGTCGTTTCGATCAACGTCGACGGCCGTCGAGCGACGCATGTCAAGACGATCCATGAAGTACGCGGCGAGGAGGTCATCGAGTGCGAGATGCTCGTCAATGCAGCTGGGATGTGGGGTCTGGAGATCGGCCGCCTGGTCGGTGCACGCGTTCCGGCATTCGCCGTCGAGCACCAGTACATGATCACCGGTCCGATCGAGTCGGTGCCACAGGCGGAGCTGCGCGAGATGCCGACGATGCGCGACCCCGATCATCTCGTCTACTACAAACCCGATGGTCCCGGCCTGCTCGTCGGTGGGTACGAACCGAATACGTTGGCGTTCGGCGAATCCGGCATCCCCGTGCCGTTCCAGCATCAGTTGCTCGACCCGAACTTCGACCGTTTCGAGCAGCTCGCCGCACTCGCGTCGAAGCGGACCCCGGTGATCGACACCGCTGGTATCCGCATGTTGGTCAACGGACCGATCCCGTATTCTGCGGACGCCGATTTCGTCATGGGGCGGGCACCGGAACTCGACAACTTCTACGTGGCGACCGGATTCCTGTACGGCATTGCCGCCGGCGGGGGCGCGGGGAAGATGATGGCCGAATGGATGCTCGAAGGGAGGCCGTCGCTCGATCTCTGGCCGCTCGACGTGCGCCGCTTCGCCTTCCACCACACGACGAAACACTTCATGTACCCGCGTGCCGTCGAATTGTACGCCAACCACTACAAGCTGTCGGCACCTGGCAGCGAGCACATGACTGCCCGCGGTATTCGACGCAGCCCGCTCTCTTCGATATTGGCCGAGCGCGGGGCGGTGTTCGGCTCACGCGGGGGTTGGGAGCGCCCGAACTGGTTCGCTCCTGCCGGCGTCGAGGCGATCGACGAACCGTCGTTCAGCGAGCCGAACTGGTTCGAGCATGTCGGCGCAGCGCACCGCGCCGTCCGTGGCGGTGTCGGATTGATCGACCAGAGTTCGTTTGCCAAATTCGAGATCACAGGACCTGGCGCGCTCGCCGCCGTGCAATGGTTGTCGGTGGCGGACATGGACCGCTCCATCGGCACGGTCACCTATACGCAGCTGTGCAACGAACTGGGCGGTATCGAGTGCGATCTGACGATGGTCCGCACGGCGCCAGACTCGTGGTACGTCGTCACCGGTGCTGCCTTCGGTGCACACGACATGGGATGGATCCGTTCGAACTCGCCAGCCGACGGATCGGTCGTCGTCCGCGACCTGACATCGGCGAGAGCGGTGATCAACGTCTGCGGCCCGCTTGCGCGCGAGGTGCTTCAATCCGTGTGCGAGGACGATGTCTCGAACGCATCGTTCCGCTACGGCCGTGCTCGCGAGATCACCATCGGTTCTGCGCCTGTGCTGGCGATGCGCATCGGCTATGTCGGCGAACTCGGCTGGGAGCTGCACATTCCGACGGAATACACCGCGCACGTCTATGAGCTGCTGCGGGCCGCCGGAGAACCGTTCGGCATCGTCGATGTCGGCTATCGGACGATCGACACGATGCGAATGGAGAAGGGTTACGTCTACTGGTCGACGGATGTCACGCCGGACACGACGCCGTGGGAGGCCGGGTTGGCGTGGCGCGTCGACCTCGACAAGGGCGACTTCTGCGGACGCGACGCCTTGGTTTCGCAGCAGGGTGCCGGGGTCACACGGCGGCTCTGTACGTTCACGCTCGAACTTCCGCCAGGGCAGCGGGCGTTCCCGGTCGGCGGCGAAGCGATCATCGCCGACGGCGCCGTTGTGGGCTTCACGACCAGCGCCAACTTCGGCCACACGGTCGGCAAACCGATCGCCTACGGGTATCTGCCGATCGAGCTGGTGTCACGTGCGGACTTCATCGTCGAGGTCTATGGCGAAGCGATTCCGGCGATCCGCCACGACGGGCCGCTCTACGACCCGACCGGCGCCCGCCTCCGCAGCTAGACACCCGTCGCCCATCCGAGTATTTCGATCGCGACAGGGGGCGGGTTACTACTCGATGCGGGGAACTACTCTGCGGGGGTGCCTGACGCATCGGTCGAACTGTCTGCGTACCTCTTGCGGATCCCGTTGTTCGACGGTGCGACCGAAATGCAGGTCAGCCGCCTCGCCGGACTGACGAACGTCAACTATCTCGTCGAGGTACCTGGCGGCCAGTACGTCGTACGGGTGCCGGGCGCCGGGACCTCGGAATACATCGACCGGCGCGCCGAAGAGGTCGCCGCGCTCGCCGCTGCGGCCGCAGGGGTCAACGTCGACGTGCTTTTCTTCGACGCCAATGACGGCCTGATGGTCACCCGCTATATCGCCGACGCAGCGACGATGAACCCGGAGCGCTTCACCGATCTCGGTGCCGTCATCAGAGCAGGACGGGCTCTCAGGACGCTGCACACGGCGACGGTGCCATTCGCCACGGACTTCTTGCTGTTACGGATGATCGACGACTACAAACACCTGCTGCGGTCGAAGGACGCCGTCCTCCCCGATGGCTACGAAACGCTGCAGGCGCAGGCCGATGCAACGACGACAGTCCTACGCAACCACGCGAGGCCACTCGTGCCGTCGCACTGCGATCCGCTGTGCGAGAACTTCCTCGATACCGGCGAGCGCATGTTCGTCATCGACTACGAGTACGCCGGCAACAACGACCCGATGTGGGACCTCGGCGATCTCTCCGTCGAAGGTCAGTTCGGTCCGGCTCAGGACGCTGCGCTCCTCGAGGCCTACTTCCTCGGTCCTCCTCCCGCTCACGAGGTCGCCAGAATGGTCGCTTTCAAGGCGATGTGCGATCTGCTGTGGACGCTGTGGGGTGTCATTCAACACATCAACGGCAACACGGCCGAGGATTTCTGGGCGTACGCCGTCGGGCGTTTCGAGCGGTGCCGGGCGCTGATGTCGACCCCCGACTACGCCGCTCACCTGGCGGCGATCAGCGCAGGGACGTAAGCCCGGGCCCGTCCTGTGTGGAGTGCTACAGCGCCCCCCTCCGCTCGTGAAAAACTCCGCGCCGTCTCACTGCAGTCGGGGCGAGCCGTGCGAGCTCCTGCGAAAGCACGCTGTGCAGTGGGCCGGACACTTCGAGGCGAGGAAGAGGCGCAGAACTGGACTGGCGACACGGTCCAGTAGTGTCCCTGGCCTTGCAATCGCTTTCTGAATCGACCGAGACATGATGAGTAAGGACACGTACGACTACGTCATCGTCGGCGGTGGTTCAGCGGGCAGTGCGCTCGCCAATCGGCTGAGTGCCGATCCCGCCAACAAGGTTCTCGTGCTTGAAGCCGGACGACCGGACTACAAGTGGGATGTCTTCATCCACATGCCGGCGGCGCTGATGTTCCCGTCCGGCAACCGCTTCTACGACTGGAAGTACGAGTCGGAGCCGGAGCCGTTCATGAGCGGTCGCCGCGTGCCGCATACGCGTGGGAAGGTGCTCGGGGGGTCGTCGTCGATCAACGGGATGATCTTCCAACGCGGCAACCCGCTCGACTACGAACGATGGGCAGCCGACCCCGGCATGGCGTCATGGGACTACGCCAGTTGCCTGCCGTACTTCAAGAAGATGGAGGACTGCCTTGCAGGCGGCGACGAATGGCGTGGCGACGACGGACCGTTGCTGCTGGAGCGCGGCCCGGCCACCAACCCGCTGTTCGGCGCCTTCTTCGAGGCGGTCCAACAGGCCGGCTATCCATTGACGAAGGACGTCAACGGATATCAGCAGGAGGGCTTCGCCCGTTTTGATCGCAACCTCTTTCGTGGTCGCCGCATCAGCGCATCGGTCGCCTACCTGCACCCGGTGATGAACCGACCGAATCTCGAGGTCGTCACGCGAGCCCTTGTCGGCAAGATCAACTTCGACGGCAAGCGGGCGACGTCTGTCGACTACCGGGACTGGCGTGGAGCGCAGCACACGGCGAATGCAGGCGAGGTCGTTCTCTGCGGCGGCGCCTTCAACACGCCGCAGCTGCTGCAGATCTCCGGCGTCGGCGACAGCGATCATCTGACATCGGTCGGAGCATCGGTCGTGCATCACCTCCCCGGTGTCGGCGAGAACATGCAGGATCACCTCGAGGTCTACGTGCAGCACGTCAGCACGAAACCGGTCTCGCTGAACCCGCTGCTGAAATGGCGCAACCGTCCGTGGGTCGGTCTGCAGTGGCTGTTCCGCAAGGGCCCCGGCACGTCGAACCAATTCGAGGCCGGCGGCTTCGCGCGCAGCAACGCCGACGTCGCTTACCCCAATCTGATGTTCCACTTCCTGCCGATCGCCGTGCGCTACGACGGCTCGGCACCTGCGGGTGGTCACGGCTATCAGGTCCACATCGGCCCGATGTATTCAGACGCCCGTGGTTCGGTGAAGATCACCTCCACCGATCCGAAGGTCAAGCCGGCACTGCGGTTCAACTATCTCTCGACGGACCAGGACCGGCGCGAATGGGTCGAGGCGATCCACATCGCCCGCGAAATCCTGCGCCAGCCCGGGTTCGACGAATTCAATGGCGGAGAGATCTCTCCAGGGCCGACTGTGGAAACGGACGAACAGATCCACGACTGGGTGGCAAAGGATGCCGAGACGGCGTTGCATCCGTCGTGTACCTGCGCAATGGGCACGGGGGAGATGTCGGTCGTCGATCCACTGACGATGCAGGTCCACGGCCTCGACAACGTTCGCGTCTGCGACGCCTCGGCGATGCCGTACGTGACCAACGGGAACATCTACGCCCCAGTGATGATGATGGCCGAGAAGGCTGCGGATCTGATCCTCGGCAACACCCCGCTCCCGCCGCAGCACAGCGTCTTCTACCGCAAAGGCATGAACGACTGATCGTCGGGTGGCCTCACCGACCCGATCATCGCGAACTCAGGCGCATCGATTCAGGCCGACGAAACCGGCTGCCCGTGCAGTGCGGTGCGCAGCCCCGCGGCCGCTTTGTCGCCGATGCGTTTGAACGCCGCCGCCAGCGCAAAATCGGCGAAACGGAGGATGCCGTGGAGCGTCAGGTCTGCCTGATAGATGACGACGCTGCCGTCAGAGTCGGTAGCTGGCTGGATGGTGATGTGGTCGATGGCCGTCATCATCTTCGTGTCAGCTCTGGCGCTGATCGAGTGAGGAGCGTCGAACTCGATCGTCTTGTACCGCATCGTGATGTTGCGACCCGGTCCTTTGACGAGCAGATCGAACACCGAGCCGGGACCGGCACCGTTGCCTTCGACCTGCTCGACGTGCAACGTGCCGGGATCCCACTCGGCAAAATTGCGCAGATCCGACATGTAGGCGAACGCCTTGTCGGGTTCCAGCGGGGTACGGACGGTGGTGGTGTAGCGAGCCATGGCACTCCTTCGACCGAGACGAATGAACAGCGACGCACCATCGGCGACGCTCCATCTCCATGTCTATCCACTCCGAGCGAGTCTCCAACAGGCGAAGCGGTGGATCGACCGGCTCGGATCCGGGCCATTGGCCTGTGGTCAGGCCGGCTCGGTAGCGTCACGACGGTGAAGTTCTCCCTGTGGACATCGAACAGCCGCCCATGGTCGGAAATCCTCGACCTCGCAACCTATGCCGACGCCAACGGCTGGCACAGCTTGTGGTTTGCAGATCATTTCATGTCGCAGACGCCGGACGACACACCTGGCAGCGACTCAGCGCTCGAATGTTGGACCGTGCTCGCTGCGCTCGCGGTTGCCGTGCAGCGCCTGCGGTTGACGTCGATGGTCTCGCCGGTGACGATCCATCATCCCGTCGTCCTCGCCAAGCGGGTTGCAACGGTCGACCAGATCAGCGGTGGTCGAGCAGTGCTCGGTCTCGGTGCCGGCTGGCAGATCAACGAGCACGCCGGCTACGGGTTCGAACTGCCGCAGCCGAAGGAACGCGTCACCCATTTCATCGAGGCGATCCAGGTCATTCGTGAACTCCTCGACGCCGAACGGGCGAACTTCACCGGACCGAACTACACGCTCACCGACGCACCGTTCGAGCCGAAGTCCATCCAGTCGCCGCTGCCGATCCTCGTCGGGACGAGCGGCGCCCGCATGTTGAAAGCTACGGCGAAGTGGGCGAACGAGTGGAACACGTGGGGCGATCCGGCGGCCGTTCGTTCGGTGACGGAGAAGTTTTCTGCCGCTTGCGAGAGCGTCGACCGCGATCCGGCAACGATCCGTCGGTCGGCGCAGGCGATGGTCTTCTTCACCAACGACGACGCAGCTCGCCAGAAGATACTCGGCCGAGCGCCGCAAGGCCGGTCGATCGTCGGCAACGGTGCGCAGATCGCCGAAGTGATCGCCGAGTACGCCGCCGACGGCGTTGACGAGTTCGCGCTGACCGAGTTCACCCTCGGCGCATCGCCAGAGCAGCGTCGCGAGTCGGTCGAGCGGTTCCACGAAGAAGTCGCCAGCCAGTTCGCCTGACTCCGAAATCCAAACTGAGTCCAATTTTGCACCGCCGGCGGTGCAAACCGGGACTCAGTTGGTTGGGGGTGGGGATTGGCGGGACGAGTGGACCGGGAATAGACGGCTACCTGGGAAAAGTGCTAGTGTTCCACCATGCGGTACCGTTCCGCATCGTGACCCAACACGGGGGTCAAGGCGAGCTGCCTGACCAACGTGCAGCAGCCCAATCCGGGGAGACCGTATGAGCGACGACGACTACGACGAGATTGACCTGGCGAGCCTCTCCGACGACGAGCTCACCAAGCAGATGCACGACGATCTCTACGACGGATTGGCCGAGGAGATCATCGAGGGAACGACGATTCTCCTCGATCGTGGCTGGGGTCCCGAGAAGGTGCTCGCCGAGGCGCTCGTCGAAGGCATGCGCATCGTCGGGATCGACTTCCGCGACGGCATTCTCTTCGTTCCCGAAGTGCTGCTGTCGGCGAACGCCATGAAGGGCGGCATGACCATCCTTCGGCCGCTGCTCGCCGAGACCGGTGCCGAGCCGATCGGCAAGGTCGTCATCGGGACGGTCAAGGGCGACATCCACGACATCGGCAAGAACCTCGTGGCGATGATGCTCGAGGGCGCTGGATTCGAGGTGTTCGACATCGGCATCAACTCCGACGTCGACAAGTACCTGGCGGCGCTCGAAGAGCATCAGCCGGACATCCTCGGGCTGTCGGCGCTGTTGACGACGACGATGCCGTACATGAAGGTCGTCATCGACACGCTTGCCGCCAAGGGCCTGCGCGAGAAGTACATCGTGCTCGTCGGTGGGGCCCCGCTCAACGAGGAGTTCAGTGTTGCAATCGGCGCCGACGCATATTGCCGTGACGCCGCCGTGGCCGCCGAAATGGCGAAGTCGATGATCCAGGCGCGCCGTCTGCGTACCGCAGAACCCCCAGGCCCTTCGGTTGTGAGGCGTGAGTAAGCCGCTGGTGCTCGCATGTGGAGCGCTCGTTGCCGAGTTGCGTGCCGTCTTGACCGAGCAAGG
>JAYTOR010000076.1:0-88154 GCA_043747685.1 Actinomycetota bacterium | reverse complement strand
CTTCGGCGACCTGGCGGGCGTCGCCGGTGATCATCGCCACATGGACACCCATCTGGCGCGGGTAGGCGACGGCTTGGCGGGCCTCGGGGCGGATTTCGTCCTCGAGTTGCCATGGCACCGACGATCTGAGTGTCGTTGGCGAGGTAAAGCACGGCTGCGCCTCGCTGCTCCCATCCGGTGACGGTGTCGCGGAGCGACTCGGGGATCTCGAGCTGACGTTGGCGCAGCAGCGCCGGCCCGCCGACGGCGTAGGTGGTGCCCTCAATATCGGCGGTAACGCCGCGCCCGGTGATCGACCGGAAGTTCGTCCCTTCGGCACATCGCTCTCGCCGGCGGCGGTGACGATCGCCCTCGCGAAGGGGTGCTCGCTTTCGGCCTCGACGGCTGCAGCGGTGCCCAGTACCCGGTCGTTGTCGAACTCGTCGGTTCGGGCGACTTCAGTGACAACGTGGGCACCCTTGGTGAGCGTGCCCGTCTTATCGAACAGCACGGTGCCGATGGAGCGCATCCGTTCGAGGGCGATGCGGTCCTTGACCAGGATCCCGGCCTTCGCAGACACAGCGGTCGAGATGGCGATCACGAGCGGGATCGCAAGTCCAAGGGCGTGGGGGCAGGCGATGACGAGCACGGTGACGGTGTTGGTGATCGCGGCATCGAGATCACCGATCGCCCACCACACAGGGAACGTGACAACCGCAGAGGCGACCGCGACGTAGAACAGCAAGACGGCGAACCGGTCGGCGAGCGCCTGGGCTCGGCTCTGGCTGGCTTGGGCGTCGGCGACGAGCCGCTGGATCCCGGCCAGCGCGGTGTCGTCGCCAATGGCGTCAACACGGACCCGGATCGAGCTGTCGGTCGACACCGTGCCGGCCACAACACGGCCGCCGACTGTCCGGTTGACGGGCTTGGACTCGCCAGTGATCATCGATCGTCGACTTCGGCGGCACCCTCGACGATCGAGCCGGCGGCGGGCGGTTCGCGCGCCGGGTCGGACCAACACGACGTCGCCGACATGTAGCTCTGACGCGGCAACCAGTCGGATCGAGTCGCCGTCGACAAGATCGGCCTCGTCGGGCAGCAGCGCTGCGAGCGCGGCGAGCGCGTTCTGTGCCTGGCCGATTGCTTTCATCTCTTGCCAGTGGCCGAGCAGCATGATCGTCACCAGCGCAGCGAGTTCCCACCAGAACTCGAGGTCGAGCCAGTCGAGACTGGTTGCCATCGAGGCGACGTAAGCAACGCTGATCGCCATCGTGATCAGCAGCATCATCCCGGGCAGACGGTCGCAGACCTCGGCGACACCACCAGCGAGGAATGGCCAGCCTCCCCAGAGGACACGATCGTGCCGAGCACCGGCCCGTACCACGCCATCAGCGGCAGGTCGACCGTGTAGTTGAACCAGTCCATCACCGTGTGGCTGGTGACGACGAGCGGGATCGTGACGGCTAGGGTCAGCCAGAACCGGCGTCGGAACATCTCCGGGTCGTGACCAGCGTGCTTGTCATGGCCCTCATGGCTGGTGCCAGCCTGATGGTCGTGGGTCGTTGCCGGTGTGTGAGCGGCGTCGTGAACGGTGGCGCCGCTGGACTCACTAGACGCGGTGACGGGGTGGCGTGGGTGGTTCATGGCGGCTGTTCGTGGCGGCCGGTGCAGTTGAGCTTGGCGATGACGTTGTCATCGCGATCGTAGAGATGCGAGGCGTCTGCCACCCGGTTGACGTTGTCTTGGCTGGAGGCTCGGGAACCGGATTCAGATCAAGACGTTGACGAAGATCTGCCATGCGAGCGCTGACTTGGCGATGAGGCTAAGCCACATGTACACGCGTTCGCCATACAGGTAGTTGCACCAGCGGCCATTGGCTCGGTACTGGAGGAGCTGGTTCACTGCGAAGCAGTTGAACAACACGAACAGTGACACGAGGATCCCGTACACGAAAGATGGCACGTCGCCGTTGGCGTTGGCGATGTAGATCGTGATGCACAACCATGGTGTGACACCGGCGATCGAACCGAACACGAACGGCGTCCATACAACGCGTTCGCCAGCAGTGTTGGTGGTTTCCATCAGCCAGCCGAACAGGATCATCGCTGCGTTGACGGCGAACAGGGCGAGCAATGCGGCGACATCGCTGATCCCGACGATCCCCGCGATGAGCACGATCATGACCGATGCCGACAGCGAGTACTCGAGCCACCGGAACCGGTTGCGGCCAGCCAACAACTCGGCCCGATATCCCCGAAATCCGATCGGGCTGGCAACCAGCAGATGAAAGAACGCCGACAGAAGAAGAAAGGCGGCGGTGGCGTAACCGATGCGATACGAGAACAGCTGTTCCAGCCGTGTCGGGCCAGCGGGTTGTCCGGGAGGCCCGTTGCTGAACGCTCCAGTGACTGGCAGCGACCGGCTGTTCGTGGCGATCAACATGATCGCTGCCTGGACGCCATGGAACAGGCCGAGCACCACATTGGTGACCCGAAGACGGCGCATTGTCACGTCGATGCCGTCCGGTCGGTCACCGCTGTTGCCTGAGAGATCGGACGGCACGTCCGGGGACGGTTCAGTTCGCATGGGTGCTCCACGGTGAAGGGTTGCGCCTCAGAACTCGCCTGACGGATTGACCCTGATATTCCTCTTCGTCTGGTACCCAGCGCAGCTGGCACCCAAACCTAATCAGTAGCAACGCATCAAGAGGCCCGACGATGGCAGCGCAAAGCGAGTCCTCGGTGCGCGATCACCCGTCAGGCGTAGAGTCGTAGTCGTCCCGCAACTTGCTGGACGCCTTGTTGGCTCCGGACCCCGGCTGGCATCCCGATGAACTCGAGGAGCTAGCAATGGTTGGTACGGATCGGTCCCGACTTCCACGGGGCCAGGGGCTCGTACAGCGAAGGGAATCCTCCGGCCTCACCATGAGAGGATTCCGAAGTCGTGACCCGTTTGCCAGGGTCCATCGATCCGGACTCGCGATGTGCGCCAACGAGATCCGGATGATCCCACTGGAAGCGACCACTACAGATCCCGTCTGCAACCACACCTGATGAACGAGCCCAATTCTGCCGATGCCGCTGCCAACACGTTCGAATCGGTCCCACGTCAACCACTGCTTCACCGCACAGATCAGTTCACCTCAAGGAGTACGTAATGGCTGGAGTCGCAATCATCACCGAAGCGTGCATTGCGGTCAAAGACCGGGCGTGTGTGGACGTGTGTCCCGTCCAATGCATCTATGAGTACAACCCGACCACCAACCGACTCGAGTCCGAAGAGCAGGCGGGCAGCGGGATCGTCGAGAACGAACACACCCCGAACGTTGACGCGATAGCGATCTTCAGCGACAGCATTTTGTACGTCAACCTCGATGAGTGCACGTCATGCACGGCGTGCTACCAACCCGATGTGTGCCCGGTCGGTGCGATCTACGCCGAGGAGCATGTCCCCGACGGAACCCCAACGATCAAGTACAACACGACCGACCCGAACAAGGGGCACGACCACACATTCTTTGTCGAGCAAAGCCGCGCTGTCTTCGCCGATTGACGTCCGAACGGCACCCGTTCGTGAGCTGATCGATGACCCGCCGCCGCCGCCCGACGGCCCACCGAGGCGGCACCCGCAAAGAAGCGCATGACGCCGACCCACGACGATTCCGAAGGAGGACACGCCAAGTCGACGCGGCGCGGCCGAGTCGTTCGAGGCAGCTGACGGTGGCGTTTGCCGGTGCACTGGTGGGGTCAATTACAGTTCCCGTAAACGATCAGCGCGACGGGTGGTTGTTCTGCATCTCACCTCTTCGTTCGTGATGAACGAAAATATAGAACGAGATATCATGGCGAGGTGATTGGGGTCACGAAGGGGTGTGCGTGTCTTGGCCGCAGCGACGAGGGGACTGGCAGATGAGCACCTTCTTGTTGGCGACGGAGCCGATCGTGTCGCTCGACGCATATCTCGCGAGTGACGTTGGTGGGTCAGGCGTGCGGCGCGCCCACGAGCTGGGGCCGATGGCCACGATCGACGTTGTGCCGCGGTCGGGTCTGCGCGGGCGAGGCGGCGGAGGGTTCCCTGCCGGCCAGAAGTGGGTGGGCATCGCCTCCCAGACGGGCGGTCGGCGGTATTTGGCCTGTAACGGTGCCGAGGGTGAACCGGCACGTTCAAGGACCGTGCGTTGCTGCGCGCCAACCCGTACCAACTCGTCGAGGGCGTGGCGATCGCCGCGTTCGCGGTCGGTGCCGAGGAGGCGTTCATCTGTCTGAAGGCGAGCTTCCGACGCGATCGAGCTTGATCGTGTTCATCGCTTCGACAACGACTGGGAACGCGAAGCCAGCCTTCGTCTACGGCGTGGTGACGTCACCGTCGCCGAGGTCTACGAGCAACACCGCCGGCTCCACTCGGGCACCCTGAATCAGATGGAACGAGCCAGCGTCGCTGCCTGGTGGGAACGCCGACGGGCCGGCAACAAGGGTCTGTTGATGTCGCCGACCAACGAAGCAACCGAACGCCTCAACCAACGCTGCCAACAAACCCGCATCAACGCTGATGAAATCGACCCCGGCGGCCGGCATTTCACCGTGGGTGTCTCCGAGGTGCATGCCGGCGACAAGATCGCGACTCGTCAGAACGAACGGCGGCTCACGACCGATCGGGGTGAGATGGTCCGCAACCGGGCCGTGTGGAGCGTTGACCACATCCCCATCCGAGAGTCCGCTGTTCGCTAGATTTCCTCAGGCTTCCGATGCGAGTTGCAACTGGATCTCCTCCACGCAAATCTTGTTCGTAAACCCCTGATTCATCGACCATGCATCTCAGCACCCCCACGATCCATCTTTCTGGTGACACTGCGCGTGTGCAGTGTCGCGTCCGCATCGGTGGTGAGGATCGCGTGTGGTGGATCGGCGCGTCGAGCGTGTTGGTCGGGCTGCTCGACACGAGTCCGAGCCCGTTCCTGCCAGCGGCCGTGATGGTCGCGTCGGTGCTCGGGGAGGATCTCTCCATCGAGCAGCGCGCTTCGGCGGTCCAGCTCGAAGGGGGCCGTCGGGCGATGAAACTGTTCGAACAATGGTGGGGATGGTCGACGCCTGCGGTCGTCGGCGACGCGGCACTGCCGTTGATGGGCGCTGCACTCACCGACCGTGCGTCGACTGGACTGCTTTTCACGCGCGGGATCGACTCCACGTCGACGTTGGTGTCCAGTTTGGAAGGGAGTGGCCCACGTGTCACGCACCTGGTCAGTATCGATGGCTTGGAACCGAACCATTCTCCATTGGTGGCCTCCCAGGTTCGACGTGATACGAAGAGCGCAGCTGCGTCTGTCGGGTTGCCCTTCGTTGCGCTGTCGACCAACCTACGCGCCGAGGTCGATCGTTTCGCAGGCTGGGAACGCACCCACGGTGCCGTTCTGCTCGGCACGGCGCTGGTGCTGTCTCCGTTGCTGGGACGGATGGTGATCACACCGACGCTGAGTGATCGGCAACCCATCCGTCACGGCAGCACACCGGAGCTCGATGGGTGCTGGGGTACCGAGCGGACTGCGATCGTCACTGCGGATCCATCACTCACCCGGACGGGGCGCGCGAGAATTGTGATGCGTAGACCTGCGCTGGGCCGGACGTTGAAGGTCTGCTGGCAGGCAGATGTGCGCGGTAACTGCGGGCGTTGCGTCAAGTGCTTGATGACGATGACTGCGCTCGCGAGCGTCGGTGCGCCGAACCCAAGCGAAGCGTTCGACGCGCCGCTGTCGTTGGAGGCGATCCGCAGCCTCACCCCAGCACCGGCTGCGGCTCTGCCCGAGGTCGTCGCCGACATCCCGCCGGAGATGGTCGATCTGCGAGAAGCGTGGCGCGATTTCCAGGCTCGGAACGCCAACGGCACCGATCGTTGCGGACTCGCAGGGTTCGATCCCGCCGATCGGTGGCGTCGCGCTGGTGGACATCTGGATCACGACACGCCCATCGGGTGGGGTCGCGGCGCGATTTCGATGCACCTCGAACGCGACCGCCAGCACGCGTTGTGTCGTCGAGCCGCCGCACTGGATCGTCCGCTCGGCTGGTGCGTCGCTGAGCGAATGGGGTCGGACGCCTGTCGGCTCGTTGCGCTCCTCAGCGAGAACTGGCAGCTCGGGGCCGTGCTGCTCGTCGATCGGCATGCCGTTGGTCCGCCGCCGATGGCGGTGTCGCGACTGTTGATGCAGGCGGTGGTCCGCTGCTGGTGGTCGAACGCCGAACACCTCGAGGGCGTGCAGTTCTTCGAGGCGGTCGAGCACGGTTGCGTTCCGATCCAGGTGATGCGGGATGATCAGGTCGCTGCTGCGCGTTCGCACCTCGATCGCCGGTACCACTGCTTGGTGATCGCCGAATCGATGATCGAGGACGGTCGTCCCAGCGATGACGCGCTCAGGCACATGTGGTCCTCGGCTGTCCAGCTCGTTGTATCCGGAAGCCTCGAACGCGACGTCGCCCCGGTTGGAATCTGATGGCCGACCGATCGTCGAGCACCTGGTCGGCAGCGCGCCGGTTCGTGGCCCGCATTCGTGGGGTGCCCGCCAGGACCGAACGGATCGACGAGACGATCGTCGCCCTGGCGCACCACCTCGACCAGGTTGCGGCGCGCGCCTCGGCCGAGGCGGCACTGCTGCGAGGCGAGGTTGAGTTGATCGCGCTCGCGTCGACCGAGCGCTCGATGCGGTTCGCCGAGACCATGGCAGATCTCGGTGGGAGTGTCGAGGCGTTGCACCGCGAATCGGCACGTCATCTGGACAATGTGCTCACCGACATCAAACGCATGGTCGAAGACTTGGCGGCGCAGCAGCAGAACGCGGCGGAGGTGGCACGATTCGAGGTTCAGGACTTTCGCTCGTCGACAAGTTCGCAGCACGACGACCTCCTATCTCGTTTGGCGGTGCTCCACCACTCGACGCTCGTGTCGATCGAGGCGTCACGCGCACCTGAACGCGACAGAGCGTTCCAGTCGTTGCTGACCGAGCTCGATTCGCTGGTCGTGCGTGCGGAGGGTTTGAGTGTCATGGTCATCACGTGGAACCATGCGGGCTGGTTGCCTGAGGCCCTCGATTCGGCGCTCGCTTCTTTGGCAGCACTCCCGCCGGGTCTCGTCGGACAGGTCCTCGTCCTCGACGACGGATCCAGTGACGAGACCTCCGGCGTCCTTGAGCCGCTGACTGCCGACCCGAGGTTTCGTATCGTTCGATCGACTTCCAACCTCGGGCTTTCCCGGGCGCGCAACATCCTGCTCTCGATCTGCCCGACCCGCCACGCTGTGATCCTCGATGCCGACAACCGGCTCTTGGCGGACGGGACACGAGCCCTGTATGACGTTGCGCGTTGGCTGAATCCGGTGATCGCATGGGGGAACGTGATCGCCTCCACCGGCGCCGACACCGATTGGTCGGCAGTCGCATTTGCGCCATCGGCATCGAGTCTGCGCACGAGCTACTGCTTCGATTCGATGTGCGTGATCGATGTCGAGGTGATGGAGCGCCTCGGCGGCTATTCGACTGACCCGCAGCTGGCCGGGGTGGCGGACGACTTCGAGTTGCTGCTGCGTTGCCTCCGTCGCGGTGAACTGGTCAGTTTCGTTCCCGTCGTTCTCGGCAGGTATCGCCTCTCGCCCAATCGGCACAGCACCCAGGTCGCCGATCAGCGCCTGATCGAGGCCCGGCTCGCTCGTGCCTACCTGTACGACGATCTCGACTTCGACCGCTGCGCGATTGTCGGTGCACATGCTGATCTGGGGGTTCTGTGGGCATCGGCCGGGGCGGTCGCTCGTTACGGCATCACTCCGGCGGTCGTCGTGCCTGCGGAGCCCGCCGGTGGCGGACCGCGCATCTTGATGATCGGGTCCGGTGGCGTGGGCAACGTCGGTGACGACGCGATCACCGACGCGGCCGTCGAGCGAGTCCGGCGCGTCTATCCCGACGCGCGCGTCGAGCTGGTGTCGGATCGAGACGTCCCCATCCTGAGCGGTCCACCTACACCGTGGGCGGGCACCGTGATCGAGCTACGGCGGAGTATCAGAGCCGACGCGACCTCGGTCGCCGGGTACGATGCCGCCATCTTTGCCGGCGGGGGAAACCTCGCGAGTGCCTTCGGCGAAAATCTGTTGCGCCCTCGCGTCGAATTGTGCCTCGCTTTGGCGGCGCACGGTGTGCCGGTACTATGGAGCGGGCAGGGCATCGGGCCGTGCACGGACGACGAAACCGATCTGGTGTGCGCTGCGGTGCGCGCATCCGTTGCCTTTGGATGCCGCGACGGCGGTTCGATCGAGACATTCCCGAAAGACGTGCGAGCGCGCATGGAGCTCACCGGCGACGACGCCCTCGGAGGCCCGACGGCGACCGACGACGAGACGCGAGCGGCGCTGCGTAACGCAGGGGTCGGTGCGCAACGGTACCTCGTTGCGCACCTTCGACTGGCCGACTACGTGGGAAGTGGCCAGTTCGAGCAACTGGTCCGAGCGATCGACGACCTCGCTGCGGACCGGGACGCGACCGTGCTTGGTCTCTGCGTCAACGACAACGAACCGTCGGAGGCGGCGGTGGTCATCGAGGCGTCCCGTGCCCAACCGCGCCGGACATCGTGGAGGGTGATCGAAGCGACCCGTTCGCCTGCACTCGTGCGCGGTGTCCTGGCCGGCGCTGATGCCGTGATCTGCCACTCGTACCACGTCGCGCTGTGGGCGCTGGAGGCGGCACGGCCGACACTGTTGGTTGCGGCCTCCGACTACTACCGGGCGAAGGCTGACGGTCTCGCAGCCCTCGCAGGGTTCAGCGGACCGATCTCGATCACCCCGGACGACGAACTCGCCTTGATCCCTTCCCGGCTGACCGAGGTGGAACTCTGGTTGCGCGAGAGCCGGCTGCCCGAAGTGACGGCGCGGGTCGAGCGGTGGTGGGACGAGAAGCTACGAACGCTGATCTGAACTGCGGGACTGCTGCGAACGAGACACCAGGTCAGCGATTGCGGCGGCGACGCCGAGCAGACCTCGTTCTTCGCGAGCGTGCTCATGGACGGCTGCGCCGGATGCGGATGGGGCCTTTGCACCGCGAAGGGTCGACGACCTTGCCGCCTTGCATGATCTCCACCTCACCGGAGGCCACCAGGCGTCGAGCCGCAGCGCGCGCCGATTCCGTCAGATCGCGCCATCCCTGTGGGTCGACCGATCGTGCTGCCTCGCTGGGGCAGATGGTGGCGCCACGGGGGGCGGCAGCGAGCAGCCGACGGATCGCAGCCTCCAAATCTGCGTCGACGGGGCGGCCGTTTCGTCGTCGACATCGGTCCGAGCAGTAACGCACCTCCTCCCAGTTCGAGGCCCACGATGCCCGCCAGGTCATCGTCCGGCCACACGATGCACACGTCTTGGGTGCTGGTGTCATACCGCGACGCTCGAGCGCAGGTCGTCGGGAACCACCATCACTCTGCCGTGCCGATGAGCTTTGCGAAAGCGTCGAGCGCTTGCTTCGTAACGGTGGTGTCGACGGACGCCATTCTGAAAGTCTCCTCGTAGCCGGTCGCTCGGCAAACGGATGATCGGGTAGGAACGCCATAATAGTGCGACCCTCAGCGGCGCTTCGGGTCCAGAAGTGTGTCGCCGGGAACGTGCGGAGCTCATCGGCTGGCGCTGGGCCGGCTGACCGGATGGTCGCAGGCGCCGCCGTCGGCGTCGCCGACCCGGACGATCGGCCCGCAACCTCGTCACGGATGCCAGACTTGTGAGAGAACCGTGTCAGAGGGAGCGACCGATCTCGTGCCGCAATTGCCGAACCTGAGCATTGACGATGCCGCCAGTTGGGTGGCGCAGCACCTCGGCCACCTCGTGTGTGACTCGGGTGCGGTCGCGATTCCGGCCCGACGTGGCGGTCAGCGGGCCGCGGATGCGGCCCTCGCAGCGCTCGATGTGACCGGCTACGCCAAGCGTCGCAGTCAGGTGCATCCGTTGCAGCGTCGAGCCGCGACGGTGCTCTCGCCGTACATCCGTCACGGGTTGCTCACCCTGGCCGAAGCTTCCGCTGCTGTTGCTGGCGCGCCTGCTGCGGACCGCCGAAAGTTCATCGACGAGCTGTGGTGGCAGGAGTACACGCGACATCTGTATGCACGTGTCGGTACCCGTAACACGGCGCCGCTACGGCGCCGACCGGCGACTGCAGCGGGGCAATGGCCAGATGCGATACGCAACGACATGTCGTGTGTGCAGAGCGTCAGCGATGAGCTCGAACAGACCGGGTGGCTGGTGAACCAGACCAGGATGTGGTTGGCGTCGCACTGGTCGGTTCGGGCAGGTCACGACTGGCGCGTCGGCGAAGAGTGGATGTTTCGGCACCTGCTCGACGGGTCGCGGGCAGCGAATCGGTACGGGTGGCAATGGTCGGTGGGCGCGATGACGTCAGAGGCGTACGGCTTCTCGCGTTGGCAAGTCGAGCGACGTGCGCCAGCGTGGTGCGCCTCGTGTCCACTCGCATCGGAGTGCCCTATCCAGGACTGGCCCACAGCGTCTCCCGGCGAACGGATCGACGACGCTCTGCTCCGTGCGGGCCCGGATCTCGCTGGACCGGACGAGGCCGAGATCACTGCTGCGCCTGAGCAGGTGTGGCTGACGGCCGAATCGCTCGGCGACCGCGACCCGGCGTTGATGGCATGGCCGACGAGCCCGGCTGTGTTCGTGTTCGACGAGCCGCTCCTCGACCGGCTCCGCCTCAGTGCGAAGCGCCTCGTGTTCATCGCCGAGACGCTGGCCGATCTCGCGGAACGTCGGCCGCTGAGGATTGTTCTGGGAGACCCCGTTGTGGAGCTGCACGGTGTCGCGCTGGCGTCGACGTTCGCGCCGGTGCCCGGCTACCAGCGTCGCACAGCACTCCTGAACGTTGTCGCGACCCACCCCTATTCGTGGATGAGGCGGCCGAGCGGCGGCGACGTCCGGAGCCACAGCGCCTGGATCGGGTGACCGAACATCCACGTCGTGGAGCCCGTCGACGAACGCACGATGTCGTGGATGCTGCGCGCAAACACGATCTTGCTGTCAGGCGCGATCTTGAGCGCAGCGCATGGGTGGCTGGTTGGGTTCAAGTTGAGCCGAGTTCATGCATCGATGGTTGCTTGCCGTTGACGGGCGCAAAGAGGTGTCTCCACAGGCAGAGCGCATCGAGCTCTTCTCGCCGGATGACGGGTTCGGGCAAAGGCCGCCGAGCGCAATCCATTCCCGCACGGTCGAGTCGTCGCACGGGCCCGACAGAACAGGCAACGAGCGACGTAGATGATTCACTAGTCCCGCTTTGGCGGAGACGTGGCGCCGGGCGCAGGATGCACTGGACGCAGCAACTTCAGTCGCGCTTGTCGGGTACAGCCTCCCGTTGACCGATCTCACAGCAGCCGGGATGATCTCCAAAACTCTTGTTGGCCTGGAACTCCCGGTGACGGTTGTGAACCCCTACCCCGCTGGAGTGCAAATGTCGCTCTTCACGCTCAGCGGGCTTGTCGGCGAGGAGGTCAGCGATGTCAGCCAGTTCGTTGACGCCTTCGTCACGGGCACCTCAGTTGCGCTTGCCGAACGTATCCGGCAAGCGGTGCTCCCAGAGGACGCGCGACTCTTGGTGGGCTGGAACGCTGAACTAGCCGGCAAGGTGCTCCGTGTTCGCCGCAAGAACGGTCGAGTGGTGCTCGAAACCGCTGCATGCGACGGGTGGGCAACGAGCGTCGTCCAGGGCGACAACGGGCCTGACGAGAGTCGGATGGCGGTGAAGTTCATCGAGCTGACGTCATTGCTTGAGTCAGGCGACGAGATGGTCGCAGAGTTCCCGAATGGCGAGCGATCACCACTTGCCGGGATCGATGGGTTCGAGAACTCAACCGGCGCGAGCCGGTACTGGCTGGTGCTCGTGCCAGCGGACTTGGCTGAGAAAATGGGAGTTCGATATGAGCAGTACATAGGGGGTCCCAAGATGACATCGGAGTCAACCTGTGAATAGCTCGAATCGGCTGGTTCAGAAGTTGTGGAACTTCTGCAACGTGCTCCGAGACGACGGCGTTTCGACGATCGAATACGTCGAGCAACTCACGTACTTGCTCTTCTTGAAGATGGCTGTTGAACGTCAGAAGGCAGGGCTCGGCGAGGTCGTTATTATCGGGCTGGACTGGCAGTCGCTGCTCGACCGCGACGGCGACGAGTTGGAGGTGCATTACCGGCACATCCTGGAATCGCTACCACCATCGTCAGCGGAACAATCACTTACCAGTCAGGACAACCGACCGGTGGCCTTCCCGGCCGATTGATACGCGCAGCGCAATCGGCACCAGCCGCCTGAGAATCCCAAACCAGCCAGTGAGTCGAACGCGGGCACCAAATGTTGCAGCGGCAACAACATTCCGACCTGCGTCAAGGATGCGTCGGCGAACGGTTCAGCGTGAGGGCAGACCGAACGTGGGATAGTCGTTCTCGACCATCGTGATGTAGGTCCAGACTCGGTAGTAGTAGTTGTTGACTCGAACCAGGAAGCTACGCATCCCTGGGGGCCATGCGCCGGTGAACAGGACGGCAAACCAGCCGATCACCGCCACCACCGCTGCGCCGAAGAGGAAGACCATCAGTACGATGTAGTGGGGAATTGCCTTGAACAGGTTGAGCGCTGCTGAACGGGGCACCGACTCAAGCACCGCCGGTAGGGCCAACCGCAGGGGTGGATAGGCGTTGTTGTCGGCGGTGTCGGTGCTGAAGTCGAACGGCGGAAAGGTCTCCGAGTAGCCGATCAGGAATCCAGTGGCGCGAGCGTTGTAGCGCTCGTACATGACCATCAAACCGTAGAGACCGGGGTGCAGCTTTGCGGTGAGGACGAACATCAGCCAGTAGACGACGAAAGCGATGCGCGCCAGGATCTGCAGTGCGTAGAGGATGACGCCGTGCGGGATGTACAGCAACCAGTTCACGAGCGGTCGCCACCTCGCCAGCTCGAACGGCGAGTCGACGACCAGGTATGGCTGGCCGTCGTCCATGCTGACCTGGTTCATGACGTTCTCCCTCTGCGGAGCATTCCCCGCAGTGCGAGTCTCTGGAATGAGCGCTGTTTGCGCCAGAGCACAAGGTCATCGAACGTCGGCGCGGCCCTCTCGATTACCACTTCGTCAGCCAACGTCGACGGTGCACGCCGCCCGGCAACGGTGCACGCCGCCCCGTCGTCGCCACGACATTGGCGATGAATCACTCTGCGGTTGGTTGTCGCCGTCTGCCGCCGTACTATCGGCCTCGCACTCGTTATCGAGCTGAGTTCGGGGTTGGTCTCTGCGGCCACCGATCTCGTTCGCTCTCGTGCTGCCACTTCGAAGCGTTCGCTTCCGTCTCGGGCTACAACATGCCCCTTTCCGAGCTCGAACGCCGAGGAGGCCCTATGTCACCGAGCTTGTACTCACGCCGCACCAACGCAGCCATTTTCGATATCGACTCGCAGCATCGGAAGGTGGCGTGATGGCGACATGCACATGGTGCCTTGCAGAGATGACCACCGCTGTGACGTGCACTGTCGACGCACTGCACCTCGACGGCCGCAGCGTCAAGATGATCCCCAATGGTCGCAGGTCCGGGTCGGGTGCACGCCGTCGGTGCGACGACTGCGGGGTTGCCAGCGGCGGATGGCACCACCCTGGTTGTGATCTTCAACGCTGCCCGCTGTGCCGCCGACAGCTGCTTTCGTGCGGCTGCCGATTCGACGAGGACGGACCGCGCGACGACGGTCATGACGAGGGTGATGACGAGGAGGATCCAGAACAGGACGATCAGTTCGACACGCCCTTAGCTCCGCACGGGGTCGATGGCAACGGCGCGCCGACCGAGATGACGTCCATCGGCGGAGTGTCCGTGGTCGTGCACCGCGTCGACCCCTACCCTCTGACCGACATCACGACGATCGAAGGCATCCGCTGCACGACGGCGCTGCGCACGGTCATCGACCTTGCGACGGAGGTCGAACCCGATCACCTCGTCGAGATGATTGCCGACTGCCTCGACCGCAGCCTGTTCACGATCGAGGAGGCAGACCGACGCTTGGTTCAGCCAGACATGGCCAACCACCGGGGTGCCGAACGAGTGCGACGCGCCCTTCAGCGTGTCCGCTGACGCGATGATCGGATGTGGTGCACCTTTCGCGCCTAGCGGAGCAGGTGGAGGTCGCGTGCGGTCTGCACTGCGCTCTTGCGATCACCGACGCCGAGTTTGCGGAAGATGGCGCTGCAGTGGGTCTTCACCGTGTTCAGCGACACGTAGAGCTCGATCGAGATGTCGCGTTGGGTCAGTTTGGTCGGCAGGTAGCGCAGCACGGCGAGCTCTCGGTCAGTCAGTTGCTCGATCAGCGATGTCGACATCACCGCCTTTGCCCGCAGGTGATGTCGTGACTCCGTGCGCATCAGCGAGCGGCCGGCGATTCCCGGATCGACGCAGCGATCGATCAGACCTCTGGCTTCGGTGACGAGACGCGCGCCGGCATCATCGCCGAGATCGAGGAGCGTGTCGCCACAGGTCGTGAGAACGTAGGCGAGACCAAGGTTCGTGCCGGCCCTGCGTGCCTGTTCGAGTGCATGAAAGATGTCAGACCGCGACCTGTCTCCGTCGTTCGCAGTCCGAGCCCTGATCGCGAAAGCCGGAGCGACGCCGTGGTAGGTGGCGAGTCCGAACGACTCCGCTGTCACTACCGCCTCGTTGGCGGAGGCGTGTGCGGCGTGGGTGTTGCCTTGCTCGACTTCGTTGATAGCGATCGAGATGAGTGCCAGAACGTGAGCGGTGAATCGCTGTTGGGTTTTCGCGCGAGCGACGGCCACAGCGAGGAATTTTTCGGCCTCGGCGGTGCGGCCTGCCCAGGTGTACGCCGCGCCGATCGCCGTCGCCAGTTCGGCGGGGCGATCCCACAACTCATCGGAGGCGGTGACGAGTTCGGCGAGTGCCAGGGCGATGGCGACATCGCCCCTGCCGAGCGCGACGTTGATCCTCAGCGGCATGGCGATCATCGGGTCGAACTCGGCGGGCCAGACATCGAGTGAGAGGTCGAGCCAGTGTTGGGCGGCGCTGTATCGACTGGCGAGGTAGTCGCACCACCCCCGCAGCAAGGCGCAGCCGGCGTCGGTCGTTGCCGCCGAGCCGACCTGCTCGAGCAGTGAACGAAGCTTTTTCACCTGTCCGCGGCCGAGCAGGTCCGGACCGACGAGGCGCATCAACGCCATTGCTCCGGCGAGATCTCCGGCAGCGAAACGGTGTACCACGGCTCGACCCGGTTCGGCGTGCGTCTCGAACCAGGCGGCGGCCAGACCATGGAGTTCTGGCAGCCGTTCGGGGAACGATCGCTTTGCTTCCAGAGCCAGCAGATCGCGGAGCAGGTGGTGGTAGCGGAACCACTCGCCGGTGCTGTCCAGGCGGACGACGAGTTGATTGCGGTGAGCGATGTCGTTGAGCCAGTTCGTGCCGTCCGATGAACCCGTGACCGCATCGACCAATGGGCCGGTGAGGTGATCGAGCACTGCCGTTTCGAGCAGTCGCTGACGATCACCGGCTCCCATCGTGGCGAGCAGTTCATCGCTGAGGTAGTTGACGACGAGCTGATCGTCGCCTCGGAAGACGTCCACGAAGCTGTCTGGGTTAGGTGCGCGTTCCATCGAGAGCCCGGCGAGAACCAGTCCGGCGGCCCATCCCTCGGTGCGCGAACACAGATCGTCGAGCCTCGACGACGAGAGCGCAGCGGCGACGGGACCCAACAGCGCAATCGCCTCATCGGTGGCGAAGCGAAGGTCGTGCGCTCTGACCTCGGTGATCCGCTTGCGGACGCGCATCCGGCCGAGTCGGAACGGCGGATCGACTCGGGTGCAGAGCACTACGGTCAGTTGCTCCGGGGCCAGATCGAGCAGACGCTCCATTCCCCGGTGGATGCCGGCGCTCTCGATCAGTTGGTAGTCGTCGATCACGACGACGAGCGGTCCGCAGTCGTCGACGATCGCGTTGACAATCGCCGGCACGACGACTCGTTCGTCGCCCTGCGAGCCGACGACGAGCGGTCTGACGATCGCTGCGAAGTCCGGCAACGTTTTCCCGACTGCGGCGACAAGCGATGACCAGAAGCTTGCGGGATCGGAGTCGCCGTCCTCGATCTGCAGCCACGCAATGGCTCGGGCTCGTTCAGACGCCCACGATGCGACGAGCGTCGACTTCCCGGAACCTGCTGGTGCGCTGATCAACATCAACGGAACGTGCTGCTCGATGCCGTCGTCGAGAATGACGTCCAAGCGAGCCCGCTCGACGAGCCGCCGAGGTGGGGCCGGCGGCCGCAATCTGGTGGCTGCCACCCCGATCTCGTCCGCCGCCATCGGTGGACCCTACCGTTCCCAGATCACCCGGGTGAGATGGCAGATGGGGTGAGGCGCACTCACGCTTGCGGGGAGCACGGTGGGTTCATGACCGCACCGACCACCTACGAGATCGTCATCAACGGACGGGCCAGCGCTCACTTCCTGCGCCCACTGCTCGACGACTTCACTGTCGAGAGCGTCGGCGGCGTCACCCGATTGCTCGGCGAGATCCGCGACGCCGCTCATCTCCACGGCATCGTCGCCCATCTGACATCGGTCAACGCCGAGCTGATCTCCATCACCCGGCGCGCCTCCGCACTGCCTGCCACCGCCATCTCACCCACATACAACGGAACGAGCCATAACCCATGATCACCGTCTCAGCACTCACGAAGCATTACGGCCAACGCGTCGCCGTCGATGACATCACCTTCGAGGTGGCCGCCGGCCGTGTCACCGGCTTCGTCGGACCAAATGGCGCCGGCAAGTCGACGACGATGCGGATGATGGTCGGGCTCACCCGGCCCGACCGCGGCGACGTCCGCTACCACGGCGTCAGCTACACCCGGTTGCCGCACCCCGCACGCGTCGTCGGCTCCGTCCTCGACGCACGATGCATGCACCCGGGCCGCACCACCCGCAACCACCTTCGTGCGGCCGCCGCCCTCAGCAAGATCCCGTCCAGACGTGTCGAAGACGTGCTGCACGAAGTCGGGCTCGACAGCGCCGCCGACCAGCGCGCCGGCGGCTTCTCCCTCGGCATGCGCCAGCGGCTCGCACTGGCCGGCGCACTGCTCGGCGAACCCGAGGTTCTGCTGCTCGACGAGCCGTCGAACGGGCTCGACCCCGACGGCATCCGCTGGCTGCGGAACTCGCTCAGCGAGTTCGCCAGGCGCGGCGGAACCGTGTTCGTGTCGAGCCACCTGATTGCTGAGTTGGCAATGTTCGCCGACGACCTCGTCGTGGTCGGCGGAGGGAAACTGCTCGCCGCCGAACCGGTCGCAACGACACTCGCCAGGGGTGAATCCACGGTCGTGGTGCGGACACCCCACACAGCGGAACTCGCCCGCCTACTGAACCAGCACGGCATCGCCGCCGACATCACGGGCGACCGTGTCTGCGCCCACGGCACGAGCACTGCATTCGTCTCCGAGCTCGTCTTCGAACAACGGATCCAGGTCGTCGAAATCACCGGGACATCACGTTCGCTCGAAGAGATCCTGCTCGACCTCACCGGCGCCAGCGCCGAATTCGCCACCACCCGAATCTCCAGCAACGCCTGAACCACCAGCACCATCCGAACCACCACCAGCACCAGCCGAACCACCACCACCAGCACCAGCCGAACCACCACCACCAGCCGAACCGCCATTACCACCCCGAACCACCACCACCACCCCGAACCAAGGACTCACCGCCATGACCAGTACCACCCATTCCACCCCGCTCGGGCCGACGTCGCCCCGTCCACTACCCACTCCGACGCCCACAGGTCCTCCACCTACGGTTCCGATGACCCGTGACCGAGACGACGATCTTGCAGCCGTCCCGGCAGCGGTCAGGAGCGAGTGGATCAAGCTGCGCTCGCTCCGCTCGACGCCCGCGATTCTCTGCCTCACCATTGTCATCGGCGTCCTGCTGTCGTGGATCCTCGCGACCTTCGTCAAGACCGACCCCAACACGCACGAGGTCTTCACGGTCGGGCAGACATTCATCTTCTCGACCTGGCTCTCGACCGTGATCGCCATCGTCATGGGCACCCTCCTGTTCACGTCCGAAGTGCAACACGGCACCCTGGCGAACGCCATCACCTCGCAACCGGCGCGTTGGGTCATCGTTGCTGCGAAAGCGATGGTGGGCGCTGGCTTCGGTCTCGTGATGGGCATCGCCGGAATGGTCGCCGGCTTCACCGGAGCGGTGCTCGGCGGTCTCGAGACAGGCAACACGTCCGGTATGGCCGCAACTGCGCTATGGGGACTACTGCTCACGACACTTGCCCCAGTCTTCGGGCTCGGCGTCGGCATGATCATCCGCCATAGCGCAGCGGCCGCCTCGACCGTGCTCGTCTGGGCACTCGTCCTGGAGAACCTGATCAAGAGCCTCGCTCCGCCGAAGCTGACCCGCCTCATGCCGTTCAGCGCAGCGAACGGACTCCTCGGAATCCAATCGGCCGGCGACACGCCGGCGACGAGGGCGGTCGCCCTCAGCCGGGTGCACGACGCCCTGCTCTTCTCCGGGTACAGCTTTGCGGCTATCGCCGTCGGAACCGTGCTGCTCTACCGGCGAGACACGAACTGACGATCCAGAACACCCTCGTACATCAGCGACGTCACCGCATCTCGTCGGATCGGCGAGACGCGGTGACCTCGACGCGTCGGCAATGCTGGCGGCATGAAACCAGCGGCCAGCTCGTGAACGACTCTTCACTACCGACCGAGACGGGCGGCGATCTGCTCGAGGGGCTGCACGAACCGCCGTCGGGGCCGCTCACGGGGGTGCGTGTGCTCGATCTTTCAACGGTGATCATGGGTCCATACGCCACGCAGATCCTCGGCGATCTCGGTGCCGACGTGCTCGTCGTCGAAGGCACCAGACTCGACACGAACCGCATCATGGGCCCGGGTCCGAATCCGCAGTTGTCCGGCATCGCCCTCAACCTGATGCGCAACAAACGCAGTGTCCGTCTCGACTACAAGACCGCTGCCGGACGTGCAGCGCTCCTCGCCATCGCTGCGACGTGCGATGTCGTGATCACCAACATCCGCCCAGGTGCGTTGGCAAGGGCGAAGTTGACGTACTCCGATCTGGCGAGCGTGCGGCAGGACATCATCTACTGCGAGGCGCACGGCTACCCGACCGGCAGCGACCGCCAGGACGATCCGGCATATGACGACGTGATGCAGGCGGCATCCGGAGTCGCCGACGCCAACCGGCTGCAGAACGGCAGACCCGCACTGGTGCCATCGATTTTCATCGACAAGGTGTGCGGCCTGACCATCGGCTACGCGGTGCTCGCAGCCCTCTACCGGCGGGCGACGACCGGACTCGGAGAACATATCGAGGTGCCGATGCAGGACACGGCCAGGGCCTTCATGCTCGTCGAGCACGGTGCCGGAGCGATTCCCCGCCCTCCGCTCGCACCAGCCGGCTACAGCAGGATCCTCACACCCAATCGGCGTCCGCAAGCCACTCTCGACGGCTGGATCCAGGTACTGCCGTATTCGCGGGCGCACTACGACGCGCTGTTCATCGAGTCCGGCCGTGACGATCTGATGGACTTGTCGCTGTATGACACCGGGCGCAACCGCATCGCCAACGCCGACATGCTCTATCAGCGGGTTGCGCAGGTACTGCAGACACGAACGACCGGCGAATGGCTGAGCTTTTGCCGTCGGGCGGGACTGCCGGCGAGTGAGGTGGCGACGCTCGAAGAACTCGTCGAGGCGCTGCCGGACGCCGAGCATCCCCACGCCGGCCGCTACAAGCTGATCCCTCCGCCTGTGAGATTCGAGCAGGCACCGCAACGGCTTCGGTATCCGGCGCCGTTGGTCGGAGAGCACACCGACGAGATCCTTGCAGAGGCCGGCTTCGACGGTGAAGCGATCGCCGCGCTACGAAGCTGCGGAGCAGTCCCACCACCGCCGAAGGACCAATGAGCAGACAGCCGGGCTACGGGATGTCGTCTGCCCCGCCCCACCCGCCCCGACGGCCGGTGTCGCCGCCACGGTCGCCGCGACCGTCGCCGTCAACATCCCGCCCGCACCAGCACCAGCCCCTGCCCCGATCGTGATCGCCGTGCCGAACCTGCCAGTCGTCGGCACCGTGGTTCCACCCGTCGTCATCCCGGCTGTTCCCGGCTGTTCCCGGCTGTTCCCGGTGCTCCCGGTGTTCCTGCACCAGCGGTGACCGGTAGCGGCGGCGCAGCCCCCGTGCAAGTCTCAGTGACCGCACCGATCCTGCCCGTCGACGTCTGCGTCAACGTCGCCGGCATCGCCACCGCCCAGATCAACAACTGCTCAACGGCACCCCGACACCCACCGGCGGCATCCTCCCCGTCAACGCCAGTGGGGGTGGTTCCTGTGGTGGTGCCACCTGTGGTGGTGCAGTTACGCGATCGATCGCTCGCAAAATGGCCCTCGCAGGGTCCTAGGATCGCCCGAATGCGGACTGTCGTGTCACCACTGTCTGGCGACGCCGAGAACCCGGCGTTGCTTGCCGAGGCCGAGCGTCAATACAGCCAGGGTTGGCCTGACGCCTTCACGATCGAAAGTTCGACGACAGCGCTGATCGTCGTCGACATGCAGGTCGGTTTCGTCGATCCGCAAAGCGAACTATGGGTTCCAGAGGCGACGCGTATTGCTCCGCTGATCGGTCAGTTGATCGACGAATTTGCGGCGCAGCAACGGCTGGTGATCTTCACCCAGGCGACGTATCCGGCGAAGATGCCGAACGATATGCCGTTGTATTGCCCGCCGATCGCCGACGGCCAACTGGCGATAGGTCATCCGTACAACGCCATCTGGCCGGCGTTCGAGGTCGAAGGTCACTACGTCCTCTCCTCGAAGCGGAGCTACGACGCATTTGCCGGCACCGAGTTGGACACCCTGCTGCGAGATGCCGGTATCGAGACGGTGGTGATCGCCGGAACGATGACGAATTTCTGTTGTGAAGGGACCGCTCGGAGCGCATTCAACCTCGGATATCACGTGGTCGTCGGCTCCGACGTGTGCGCCTCGGATCTGGTCGAGGCTCATGAGGCGTCCCTGCGGACGTTGCGGCGCGGGTTTGCACGGGTATTGACGGCCGCCACGATCATCGTCGAATTGAATTCTCACGCCGAGCGCAGGACCCCTGACTCAACGCAGCGATAATGTACCCATAGTGTGGACTGAAGGGAACTACGAGGGCGCCGGAGCGATGCTCGATGCACTCCCGGAGCGCGTCGTGCGATATCGCCTTCCGGACCTCGTGATCGTCTACTGCAACGTCGCTTGGGCTTCGTACTACGGAATTGCACCGCCGGAAGCTGTCGGGCGTCCGCTCGTCGAGTTCCTGTCGTCCCATGCGCTGGATGGCCTCAATGCACAACTCGCCAGGCTCGGACCGGAGCATCCGATCCTGACGGACGAAGAGGTTCGCGTCGAACACAAGTCGCCTGATCAGTGGTTCGAATGGGTCGACCAATACCTCGTGACACCCACCGGTCCCGAAATCGTCGCTGTCGGACGAGATGTGACGAAACGACACTCGGCAGAATTGAAGTTGGCCGAGAGCGAGGCTCGTCTCCGGGAACTCGCCGACAATGCCGTCGATGTCGTCTGGCGCTTCGTGGTCGACCCGGCTCCGCATCTCGACTACATCAGTCCGTCCGTCGAACGGACCCTCGGCTACCCACCGTCGTTCTTCCTCGACGACTTCTCTCAATTCCTCGGCATCCTCGACGACCACGGTAGGGAGCTGATCGAACGAGCGACCACTGGTGGGTCCCTGCAGAATCGCGTCGACTTCACGTTCCGGCATGCCAACGGAACGATCGTGATCGGCGAGACGCATACCACGTTCGTGTCCGGCGGGCTGCAGGGGATGAGCCGTGACGTCACTGAACTGCGGCACCTGCAGGCGGAACTGACTGCGTTGGCGCTCCGTGATCCGCTCACCGGGCTCGCCAATCGCCGGCTCTTCAACGAACTCGTCGAAGCGCAGCTGGCACGCATGGTCCGAAGCGGTCGACCGCTCGCTGTTGCCTTTCTCGACCTCGACGGTTTGAAGCGGGTGAACGATGCCTACGGTCACGATGCCGGGGATGTCGTGCTGTGTGAGACCGCTCGCCGACTGACTTCGATCGTTCGAGATGCCGATGTCGTCGCCCGCCTCGGTGGCGACGAATTCGTCATCGCCTTCGAACCGGACGACACCGATTCGGCCGACCTCCTGCTGCGTATCGACACGGCGTTGTCGGCGCCGATCGAAATCTCACCGACGCTGTCGGTCTGCTGCCCGGCGAGTGTCGGCATCGCCGACACGCGAACGGTCGGACATCACGCCGGTGCCCTGCTCGCCGCCGCCGACGACGCAATGTACGCATCGAAGCGTGCCAGAAGTGTGGTTCGAGGATGAGGCGAGGAAGCGCAGCGCGCACTGATGCGCTAGGGGAGTGACAGCTGCCAGGACCCCGGCCAGAACCGGTCGCGGCCAGAACCGGTCGCTGCCGACGATATCGCTGCGGGCGATCCTGCCGGGGGGCGACGGTGGCTATCGGTTGACTCTGGCGACTGCTCGTCGGGTGGTGAGGGCGTCGAGCAGCATGCGTGTGGCGATCACGGCACCCACACCTTCGCCGGAGCGCAGCCGCAAGTCGAGCAGAGCCGTGAGCCCGAGGTGCTGGAGGACTGCGGTATGGCCGATCTCACGACTTCGCTGCCCAGCGATCAGGTGAGATGCAGTGGCAGGTTCGTGTTCGCACGCCAGCAGGGCTGCGACGCCGGTGACCATGCCATCGAGCACCACCATGCCGCCGGTTCGGGCGACGCCGAGTACGAGACCGGTGAGGTAGGCGATCTCCGGTCCGCCGATCGCAGCCAGCAGGGCCGCCATCGATCGTCCGTCGTTCTGAGTCGACTCGATTCGGCTCAGTGCGGCTGCGACGATCTGACGTTTGTGTTCGACGATGGCGCTGTCGGAGCCGGCGCCGAGCCCGACGATGTCGCCAGGGTCTGCACCGAGCAGTGCACACGCCAACGCCGCCGCAACAGTGGTGTTGCCGATGCCGACTTCACCGAGCAGCACCAGACCGATCGGGGCGAGTTCGACGCCGAGCGCGGTTCCTCCAGCGAGCAGTTGCTCGACACGATCGAGCGACATCGCGTCGGCGTCCACGAGGTTGCCGGTGCTCGCGCCGGCATCGATCACGATCGTTGCCACGCCGGCGGTGCGCGCCGTCGCCACACCGATCGATTCGCCGGCGCGGGCTGCGGCGAGCACTTCGGCGGTCACGTCTCGGGAGTAGGCGGTGACGCCGAGATCGGCCACCGGATGGTCGCCTCCGACGAGAACGAGGGTCGCCGTGGCAACATCCCGTCCGCAACTGGCGATGACACGATCGACGGCCTGATCGAGCCGGCCGAGCGAGCCAGGCACGGTCAGTACGGAGTCGGCATCATCATGGGCAGCCACGACCCGATCGCTGGCCGGCGCGCCAATGCGGTCGCGCGGTGGTTCAGGCGCATCGTGCTGCCAATGCTCGGAGATCACGACCTGACCGAGGTCCAGACGCGACGACCAGCCTGCGCGCGACAGACCCGGTTCCGGTGGGCGTTCGTCCGGATAGCCGAGACACATCCAGCCGAGCGACACGACACCGGCCGGCAGCCCGACGAGCTCAGCAAGGTCGTGCGGTTCGAAGAGCGTGACCCAACCCATACCGAGCCCGCCGGCACGGGCAGTGAGCCACATGTTCTGGATCGCACAGGCGCAGGACCAGATATCGGCGTCGTGGAAGGTGCCTCTGCCGAGCACGCCTTGGGGCGTCACCCGGCGATCGCAGCAGACGACGATGCCGACCGGAGCCTCACGGATACCGTCGAGTTGCAGGTCGAGCAGGTGCTGGCCGGAGATGTCGTCCATTACCGCCGCCTGCGCGTGCCGGGCGCGATCGGCGAGTGAGGCTGCACGGTCCCTGGTCGCTGCGGCGGTGACAACGACGAAGCGCCACGGCTGCGAATGCCCGACGGACGGTGCAGCGTGGCCAGCGGCGAGGATCTGGAGCAAGGTCTCGGGCGGCACCGGATCCGGCCGGTAGCGGCGGATATCTCGGCGACCGGCGATGACATCGGCCAGTGCTGTTTGCACAGACGTGTCGAACGACCAGCCGCCGGGGTCGAGCGCGCGCTCCTGTGCGCTGGTGACATCGCCGACCAGCGGAATCGGGCGTTCCCACGTCGTCGCGTCGTCACCGGAACCGGGTGACCTGGGCGCAATAGCGGACTGCAGTCGGCCGGTGGCGGTCTGTTGCAACACCGGCATGACGCTAACGGCCGGTGACCTCAGCTGAGGCCGACTGTGGCGTACACCAGCGTCGTGAAACGATCCAGCTCGGAGACGCATGCGTCCAATTGCTGCTGGTTGGTCTCCCTGGCCCGGGCGTCGAAGAGATCCCGCAGCCGCAATTCGCGGTGCCAACGGCGCAGTCGATCGACATTCTGCTCCTCTTCGTCGAGTTCGGCGAGCGTGAATTTCTGTGTGCGGATCTCACGCGCCAATTCGTCCAGGCATTTGCCGCACTCGGAGGCGAACTCGTCCCACTCGGCAGTCCTGGCGTCGTCGTACATCGCTCGGACCCGGCTGGCTGTCGCCAGATCGAGCGCGGTCGAACGCATCGCCAGCACCTCGCCTGCGTTGTGGCCGACGAGTTCGACGATCTTGGCGACAGCGTCGGTGAAGGCGGGTGCGCCTGGAAGCGCCCAACTTCCCTGGCCCAGCTGGACGGCGCCGGCTCGGCGTAACTCTCGCCAGACGGCAACGCGATGGCGCGATGGTTCGGACGGCAGCCTGATGATCATCACGATCCAGGTGGTCGGATCGTTGCCATTCTGATCCATGTAACGCATGTTACATTCTGTGGGGCATGGCAATCTCGGCGACAACGACTCACTGCACAGCAGCTGGCTGATGGACACCAGTCTGTTCCGATCGATCAACCGCTTTGCCGACCGAACCGTATGGGCTCACGGGTTCTTCAAGGCCTACGCAGGCTATGGCATCGTGCTCTTCGCCGGGCTGTTGATCGTGTCGTACCTCGACGGTCGTCGCCATGGCGACCTGCGAGCCGTCGCCGCCACCGTCTGGACCGGCGCAGCGACGTTGATCGCTCTCGGAATCGGCCAGGTCATCGGCGGGGCGGTCGATCGCGCCAGGCCGTACACGGCGCTGTCGGGAGTCCACGTGCTGGTCGATCGGACGTCGGACTTCTCTTTCCCGAGCGATCACGCAACTGCTGTCGGCGCAGTTGCAGCGGGCCTGCTCATCGCCAATCGGCGGTGGGGCATCGTCGCCACCGTGCTGGCGATACTGATGGCCTTCACCCGCGTCTATGTCGGGGCCCACTATCCGGGCGATGTGGTCGCAGGATTGGCGCTCGGAGCGCTCGTCGCCCTCGCCGGCCAATTGGTGGTGATCCCACAACTCACCCGCTTCGTCGACTGGCTCAGTCGGACCACCCTGAAGCCGCTGGTGACGAGCGGCCGACCGCCCGAGCCGTAGCCGCCGTTGCCGGCGCCGTCAGGCTGGGATGACTGCGCCGGTGTCGACGTATTCGAGGGCGCTCGCCGGGATGCGGCGAATCTGATCCATGTCGGAGTCGTTCCAGCGGGCGTCGCTCTCCCCGGAGATCATCCAGTTCTGGCCGTTGTCGGCGACGATCAGGCCGTACTGCTCGAGCGCTGTGGCGATGACCTTCGACTGGCCGGTCAAGCCGCTGATGTCGAAACTCGCCTTCAGCCGTAGTCGGGCGCCCATCGGGAACAGCGAGGTGTCGGTGATGCCGGCGGCATGCGAGGCCGGCGCGATATACGCCTGGCGGGTTTGTTGGACGGTGAAGCGCAGCGCATGGTTGATCGCCCCAGTCCGGACTTCGTCATAGCGCAGAAGACCCGGCAGGATCGGCAGTCCCGCAGCGTCGGCAGAGGTCCAGTTGGCGGGCCGGGAGGAGTTCGTCGTCAGGTCCCATTTCGCTCCGGAACCGGCGTACCAACCGTTCGCCGAGCGGTGCGTGGCCCACAGTTCGTACAGCTGACAGCTGCCCTGTTGGACGACGAGGATGTGCTTGTCACTGCCGCCTTCCTGCGGGGCAGTCAACGGAATCGGGAACGGTCCAGGGTCGCTTTGGCTGCCGTACTGGTCGTAGCTGATCGGCACGAGCGGCTGCGAGGCGGGAACGCTGATCGGATACATGCCGTATGCGGGATTGGAGAAGACGTCGAACTGCATGTGGTTCGCCCCGAGGGAGCTCGTTTTGGTGATCACCGCACTCGACTGGCTCCGCACGGCGAGCGAGTCGACGCGGCGATTGAAGGCGTTGTCCGACGGAAACATTGTGCAGCCCCCGAATGTCGGCCAAGAGCCAGGCGGTGGGCCTGGGGGCGGGCTGATCGGTGTCCGTACCGCGGGCATCGATGTTCGCAGCGGTGACGGAACGCGGTCGACTGGCAGACAGCCGGTCGTGGCCACGAACAGTAGCGAGATGGCGACCATATGAGTTCGGCGATGCACAGGGTGGACCGTAACACGACGTGCGGATCGTACGCCGATGAGTCGTGCGCTGGTCGAAGGATCGGCTCGGCGGCCGAAGCGGATCAGCGTGCCGGGAGGACGTCCTTGAAGTACTGCTTCCACTCGGCGTCCGGCGGCTCATGATCGGGCTGCGGTGCATGTTCGGAGAGCTGCACCAGCTGCAGCTGGTGGATATAGCGGGGGCAGTTGGGCCAGATGCGGGAGGCAGTGACGGTGACCGTCAGGTCATCGGCCACAGCGGCGGTTCCCTGAATGCGCAGCCGTCCGGGTTGCTCGAAGTCGATGAATAGCAGCGAGACCTGTGGATGGTCGAGCACGTTGCCGAGCGATCGGAACTGACCATTGCCGTCATAGGTCGCGAACTGCAGCTCGGTGTTGGACATACAGCGCACGAAACCCGGAACGCCACCCTTGTAGGAGACGTCGGGGAAGCCGTCGTCTCCGACCGTTGCCAGGAAGAAGCACGCCGCACGCTCGATCACCTGCCGGTCGCCGTCGCTGAAGGCCTCGTGGTACGTGACCTGTTCGAGGCGGTCGGCGAGGCGACGGGTATCGAATCGATCCTGCAGCGCACGCTGCCCGTTGCCGTAGGCGTCCATCGCCGCACTGTACCCGCGTGGCCGCCGACGGGCCCTACGAGGCGCTGGGCTGGCGTCGCCGAAGGCGACGAGCTGCCTAATGGGTGTTCCTGTACCTGGCCTTGGCGATGTCCCATGAGTTGTCGTCGTGTCGAGGAGTCGATCGTCCGGTCGCCATGCACCGGCATTCGACCCGGCCCCGGTCAAAACGACGTGTGCCGTTCCACGTGAGGCCCGCTCCAAGCGGTTACGGTCGATGTTTGATCAGCGCCGCTGTGGGCATCACTACACGGTCACGGCGGTGGTCTCGGTTGCTCGCGTCCGACGTAGGTGTGAAGGGAATTGCATTGAGAATCTGGCCGGGACAAACGACACCGCTCGGTGCGAGTTTTGACGGGGTCGGGACGAACGTCGCCGTCTTCTCGGACGTTGCAGAGGCGATCGAGATCTGCGTGTTCGATGACGAGGCCAACGAGGAGCGCGGGTTCCTGGCCGAACGCTCCGGGTCGGTCTTCCACGGGTACCTTCCCGATCTGTGGGCTGGCGGCCGATATGGATTGCGGGTCCACGGACCGTGGGACCCGTCGCACGGCCAGCGGTGTGATCCGACCAAATTGCTGATCGATCCGTATGCGCGGGCGATCGACAACACGATCGATTGGAACCCGGCGGTGTTCGCCTACGACTTCGACGATCACGATCAGCGCAACGAGACCGACAGCGCCGCGTTTGTCCCCAAAGCCGTGGTGATCAACCCGTTCTTCGACTGGGAGTCCGACCGCCTGTTGCGGACACCGTGGAACGAAACGGTCATCTACGAGGCCCACACCAAGGGCGCAACGATGCTGCATCCTGACATCGACGAGGACTCCAGGGGCACGTATGCCGGGATAGCCCACCCGGCGTTCGTCGACCATCTGACCAAGCTCGGCGTGACTGCTGTCGAGTTGCTGCCGGTCCACGAGTTCGTCCATGACCAGCATCTGCTGGACAAGGGCCTGCGGAACTACTGGGGCTATCACACGATCGGCTACTTCGCTCCGCACGGCGAGTACTCGTCGAGGGGCAGGTCCGGCCAGCAGGTCACCGAGTTCAAGCAGATGGTCAAGACGTTGCATCATGCCGGGATCGAGGTCATTCTCGACGTCGTCTACAACCACACCGCAGAAGGCAACCAGATGGGCCCGATGTTGTCGTTCCGTGGTATCGACAACGCCTCCTACTACCGGCTGATGCCGGAGGATCAGCAGTACTACATGGACTACACGGGCACCGGCAACACGCTGAACATGCGCCATCCGAACGTGTTGCAACTGGTGATGGACAGCCTGCGTTACTGGGTGACGGAGATGCATGTCGACGGTTTCCGGTTCGATCTGGCGTCGGCGCTCGCCCGCAGCATGCACGAAGTCGACAGGCTGTCGGCATTCTTCGACCTCGTCCAACAGGACCCGGTAATCAGCACGGTCAAGCTGATCGCCGAGCCATGGGACATCGGCGATGGTGGCTACCAGGTTGGCAACTTCCCGCCACAGTGGGCGGAATGGAACGGCAAGTACCGCGATTGCGTACGCGACCATTGGGCGGGGTCGCCGCATGGTCTCGGCGAGTTCGCCTATCGCCTGACCGGCTCGAGTGACCTCTACGAAGCGGCGGGCCGCCGTCCGCATGCGAGTATCAACTTCATCACCGCCCACGACGGTTTCACGACGCGAGACCTGGTGTCGTACAACGAGAAACACAACGAAGCCAATGGGGAGGGCAACAACGACGGCGAATCGCACAACCGCGGCTGGAACTGCGGCGTCGAAGGCGAAACCGATGACCCTGAGATCAACGCCCTACGCAGCCGCCAGCAGCGCAACCTGTTGACCACGCTGCTGATCTCCCAGGGCGTGCCGATGCTGCTCGGCGGCGACGAGATGGGCCGCACCCAACACGGCAACAACAACGGTTACTGCCAGGACAACGAGATCTCCTGGTACCACTGGGACGACGTCGACAGCGACCTACTGGCCTTCGTCTCCGGGCTCATTCATTTCCGCGCCAATCACCGCGCGTTCCGCCGCCGCCAATTCTTCCAGGGGCGACCGCTGCACGGCAACGAGGCGGGGGATGTCGGCTGGTACGACCCCAACGGCACCAAGATGACGGACGAGGACTGGAACAACGCCGAGGTGAGGGCGATGACGATGTTCCTGTCGGGTTCCGGTCTGGAGAAGGACGCGCGTGGCGAGGAAGTCCACGACGACTCGTTCCTGATACTGGTCAACGCTGCAGCCAACGGCGTCGAGTTCATCGTGCCGGCCGAACTGCCATTCAGCCGCTGGAAGATCGCCATCGACACGATCGCCGGCGTGCTCGAGCCGCTCGACCCACCGGAGTACGAAGCCGGCGAAGCGATCACCCTCGACGCGCGCGGTGCCGTCGTCCTGCAGGCGATCGCCGACTGACACGGAGGTTTCGATGTCGCAACAACAACAACGATTTTGGCGGCGGCCACATGCCGAGGATCCCGTGACGACAGTCGAACCGCTGCCCTCGCCCTCGCCCTCGTTACCCCCTCCTGAAGCTGTCGAGCCTGTGCCCACACGCCCGGCGCGGTTGGCGATCACCAAAGTCCAGCCGACCGTTTCCGCCGGCGATTATCCGTCCAAGCGGGTGTCCGGCGATGTCATCGAACTACGCGCGATCGTCGTCTGCGACGGAGCGATGGTTCTCGGCGCGAGCGCTTCGGTGACCTCGCCGAGCGGCGCAACAACCGTCGTGCCGATGGAGCGCACAACGGGCTACGAGTTCACCTGCGACGTATCGCTCGATGCTCTTGGTATCTACGAATTCACGATCACCGCGTGGATCGATCGGGCTGCGACGCTGCAGTCGAAGATCACCCGCAAGCAGGCTGCCGGTCAGGTGACGGGCAACGAGGAAGCGGAACTCGCTGCGCTGGCGGCACCACGTACCGATTTCGTCAGCAGTCGGACCGAACGCATCGTCGTCGATCGCCCACTCGCATCGTTCGGCGCGTGGTACGAGTTCTTCCCGCGATCGACGGGCATCAATGGCGGACACGGCACCTTGCAGACCGCAATGGAACGCCTCGACGACGTCGTCGCGATGGGTTTCGACATCCTCTACTTTCCACCGATTCATCCGATCGGGCGGTCGCACCGCAAGGGGAAGGACAACAACGTCGTTGCCGGCGCAGACGACGTCGGCAGTCCGTGGGCGATCGGTGCTGCCGAGGGCGGGCATACGGCGATCCTGCCGGCGCTCGGCACGTTCGACGACTTCGATGCGTTGGTCGCTGCTGCGCAGTCGAAGGGTCTGGAGATCGCCCTCGATATCGCCTTTCAGTGTGCCCCCGATCATCCGTGGGTGACGGAGCATCCGGAATGGTTCCAGGTCAGGCCGGATGGCACGATCGCCTACGCCGAGAACCCGCCCAAGCAGTACCAGGACATCGTCCCGTTCGACTTCGATTCGCCTCATTGGCGCGAACTCTGGGAGGCGCTCGCCGATGTGATCCGCTTCTGGCGGGGACACGGTGTCCGCGTCTTCCGCATCGACAACCCGCACACCAAGCCATTCGCGTTCTGGGAATGGCTGTTCGCCGAGATGAGGGCCGAGGACCCCGGCCTCGTGTTCCTCGCAGAGGCTTTCTCACACCCGGACGTGATGATGCAGTTGTCACGCATCGGTTTCAGCGTGTCGTATCAGCATTTCCCGTGGCAGCACTCCCCGTATGAGATACAGCGGTACTACGAACTACTGACGGATGGCGACAACATCGAGCACTTCCGCAGCAGTTCATGGGCGAACACGCCCGACATCCTCACCGAGGAACTCCAGCAGGGCACACGCCAGGTGTTCATCGCCAGGGCGATACTCGCGGCGACGCTCAGCGCCAGCTACGGCATTTACGGTCCGGTTTATGAGTTGCAGGTGCACGAGGCGGTTCGCGAACCTTCCGAGGAATACGCCGGTGGGGAGAAATACGAGGTCCGTTCATGGAATCTCGACGACCCGAATTCACTGCGCGGCCTGTTGACGACGATCAACGGCACCCGCCGATCACATCGGGCGCTGCAGCACGATCGCACGCTGGTCTTCCACTCGTGCGACAACGAGCGCCTCGTCGCCTACACCAAGACCCCGGCGCCTCGCAGGTTGGCGGGCGCAGGCGAGACGGGCGCAGGCGAAGGTCTCAGCGATGACCCGATCCTCGTCGTCTGCAACACCGATTACTGGAACGCGCAGTCGTCGATCGTGCGGCTGGACCTCCGTGTCTTCGGCGAGGAATACGCCGACTTCACCGGAGCGTACGAGGTCGAGGACCTGCTGACCGGTGCCGTCTATCAGTGGCACGGTGCCGACAACTGGGTGCAACTGGACCCCTGGAAACATCAGCCGGCGCACGTCTTCGCCGTCCGGCTCCCTGATCTCACATCGAATCTCACATCGAATCTCACGCCGAACACGAACGAGGAATCATGAGCACACCACCGAACACGGCAACAGCCGTTGCCGCTTCAGGACCGCAGCCGCTCGACTGGTTCCGCGATGTCGTCATCTACCAACTGCATGTCCGCTCGTTTTCCGACAGCAACGGCGATGGCACCGGCGACTTCGACGGGTTGACTTCCAAGTTGGACTACATCGTCGACCTCGGCATCGACGCGATCTGGTTGTTGCCATTCTTCCCTTCACCGCTCCGGGACGACGGTTACGACATTGCGGACTACGAGACGGTGAACCCGTCGTATGGCGATATGGCGTCGTTCAAGCGCTTCCTCAAGGCCGCCCACGAACGTGGGCTCAAGGTGATCGTCGAGCTGGTGATGAACCACACCTCCGACCAGCACGCGTGGTTCCAACGCGCCCGCAAAGCGCCAGCCGGCAGTCGTCATCGTAACTACTACGTGTGGAGCGACACGGTCGAGAAGTACGAGGACGCACGCATCATCTTCACCGACACCGAGACCTCGAACTGGACGTGGGACCCGGTCGCCCAGTCGTACTTCTGGCACCGCTTCTTCCAACACCAGCCCGACCTCAACTTCGACAGCCCTGACGTCAGACGCGAGATGTTCCGCATCTTCGACAAGTGGTTCAAGATGGGCGTCGACGGTGTCCGTCTCGACGCCATTCCGTACCTGTTCGAGCGCGAGGGCACGAACTGCGAGAACCTCCCCGAGACGCACGAATTCCTCAAGTCGCTGCGGGCCCACATGGACGAGCACTACCCGGGTCGGATGCTGCTGGCGGAGGCCAATCAGTGGCCGGAGGACGCCGTCGAGTACTTCGGCGACGGCGACGAATGCCATATGGCGTTTCACTTCCCGGTGATGCCGCGCCTGTACCTGGCGTTGCAGATGGAGAGCCGCACGCCGATCGTCGACATCCTCGAACAGACCCCGGCGCTGCCTGACGGCTGCCAGTGGGCGCTGTTCCTGCGCAACCACGACGAGTTGACGCTCGAGATGGTGACCGACGAGGAACGCGACTACATGTATCGCCGCTACGCCGGTGATCCGCGCATGCGCGTCAACGTCGGCATCCGCCGCCGGTTGATGACGCTCATGCAGGACGATCGCCGCAAGGTCGAATTGCTCAATGCGTTGCTGCTGTCGATGCCTGGCACCCCGACGATCTACTACGGCGACGAAATCGGCATGGGCGACAACGTCTACCTGGGTGATCGGGACTCGGTTCGCACACCGATGCAGTGGAGTGCCGACCGTAATGCCGGCTTTTCCAGCGCGGACCCACAGCGACTGTTCCTGCCGACGGTCACCGATCCGCAACATCATTTTGCATCGATCAACGTCGAGGCACAGCGACGTAACCCGGCCTCGCTGTGGTGGTGGATGCGGCGCATGATCGCCATGCGCCAGCGCCATCCCGTGTTCGCACGGGGGGCGATGCAGATGATCGACAGCGACAACTCCAAAGTACTCACGTTCCTTCGCACGTTGCCGGACCACGACGATGTCCTCGTCGTCGCCAACCTCTCACGCCACGCCCAGCAGGTCGAGATCCCGCTCGCGGGCTATGAAGGAGTCAGGCCGGTCGAATTGGCAGGCGGTGCAGTGCTTGCGCCCGTCGACGAACACAGCTATCGGCTGACACTCGGGCCGCACGACGTCTTCTGGTTGAAACTCGCTCGTCCGGCAGATGCCGAAGCAACCGCCCCCGACGTCACCCCGTTGCTGGCGATCCCCCCGCTGGTCTTGCCGCTCAGGCGCAAAGACATTGCCGCCCTGCTCACGGCGTTTCGTCCCTACATCGTTGCCCAGCGTTGGTTCGGCGATCGCCACCGGGCGATCAACGACACATCGATCGTCGACGTCATCGAACTCGCCGATCAACTGTGGTGGGTGCTTGTGCAGATCGACTTCGACAGCGGTGAACCGGCGCAGTATGTACTGATACTCGGCGCTGCGGCGGCACAGGAGACGGGTGCGGTCGGAATGACGTTGGATCCCGCCTTCGGCGGTGCAGCCGCCTCGATCGTGCTGCGCGGCGACACGGAGCACGGTGCCAACGGGGCTCTCGTCGGCCGAACCGTCGGAAGGTCGCCCGGCCGGCGACTCGGCGTGCTCGATGCCAAACCGATCAGCGTCGAACAGAGCAACTCGTCGATGATCATCAACGACCAATGGGTGTTGAAACTGCTGAGGCGGGTGGAGTCCGGGATCCATCCGGAGGTCGAGATGCTGACGCACCTCAACTCCGTCGGGTTCCCGAACGTTGCCCAGCTCGCCGGAACGCTCGACTACGCGCCGAACGCCGCCAATGAATCGGCGACGATCGCCACGCTCGTGTGCTACGTCCGTGCGGACGGCGACGCCTATTCGACCGTCGTCGATCAAGTTGTCAACTTCCTGCAGCGTGCCGCCGCGCTGGCACCGGATCAGCAAGCCGGTACACCGTTGCCGACGCTGCTCGCCGACGCCGTCCTCCCTGATCATCTCGCCGAGGAACTCGCAGAAGGGCTGGCATTTGCCGAGTTACTCGGTCGGCGCACTGCGGAGCTCCACATGGCGCTGGCGAAGGGTCACTCGCCGAGGCTCGTCCCACAGGCTTTCAACGCCCACGCCCAACGGTCGTTCTACCAGACGCTCCGCTCGGAAGCGAAGATCACCGCCAAGGCGCTGCGCGGATCGGCGTCGGCTGACGCTGATGCGATCGCCGCCGTCGAGCGGATGATGCTGGCGAGCTGCGATTCGCTGATGGGCGCACAGATCGACGGGCAGAGGATCCGTATCCATGGCGACCTACACCTCGGCCAAATCCTAGCTCGCGCCGGAGACATCACCTTCATCGACTTCGAAGGCGAGCCGAGCCGCCCGCTGGGGGAGCGTTCGATCAAACGAACGCCGCTGGTCGACGTCGCCGGCATGATCCGCTCCTACGATTACGCCGCCAACGAGGCGCTCACCGCTGCGGTCGAGCACGGTTTCGGGACGCTGGAATCGCTTCGCCCACTGGCGGTCGCGTTCGACGGATGGTGCTCGCATCGACTGGTGCAGGCGTACCTGCTGGAGCTCGATGGTGCCGATGTGCTGCCGTCCAAGAGCACCGATGTGGCGCTGCTGCTGGACGCAGCGATCATCCAGAAGGCCGCCTACGAAGTGCGTTATGAACTCGGTCACCGCCCGGATCGCGTCGCCATTCCGTTCGACGCCCTCAGAAGAATGGCACAGGCCGTCTGAGCCGACAGGTCCACGAGCAGAGCCGAAATTCAAAACTTGAACGCGTTTAGTAATTCGGGACGGCGGGTAGCGTGGAATCGTGCTGGAGATGTCGCTTCCCTCGGTCAGTGTCCGTACCAAGTCGTCGACGCGCGATGTCGTACTCCTCGACCGACATGGCCGCCCATGCGGCAGCGCCCCGAAATGGACGGTGCACCGAGCGGATACTCCGCTCCACCTGGGGTTCTCGTGCTATGTATTCGACGCCAATGGCCGGGTTCTGTTGACCCAACGCGCTTCGACGAAGCCGACATGGCCGTCGGTCTGGAGCAACGCCTGCTGCGGGCACCCGGCACCCGGTGAAGACGTCACGGAGGCAGTTCGGCGTCATCTGTTCGATGAACTCGGACTGGTGCCGAGCAGGCTTCGATGTGCGATTCCGGACTTCACCTATCGCGCCGAGATGGACGATGGCATCGTCGAGCACGAACTCTGTCCGACGTTCGTCGCTGAGGTCGAAGGCCCACTGTGTGCCGACCCCGACGAGGTCGACGCCTATGAATGGGTCACCTGGCCGCAGCTGCTCGAGCGCGCCACGAAGCATCCGCTGAGCCTCAGTCCGTGGTCCGTCAGCCAGGTCGGCCGGCTGTCAGCGATGATGGCCGATCCGCTGGCTTGGCTCCGTCAGTCCACCACCCGGTCCAACAAACACGATATCCCACGGATGGCGACTCCTGTCGGCCAGCCGCTCGTCGAAGGCACCGGTGGCGGAAGCGTGAATGGAAGGGTCGGCGGAAGGGTTGGCGGCGAGCATGTACCGGTTGCTTCGGACCCGTTCACGCCGATGGGCACCCAGGTCGACGACCTGGTCGTCCGTTTCCTGGCCGATCGTGAGCGCGTCCTCGCCGACCTCGATCCGCTCGTCGCCGAGCTCACCGCCCAGGTCGGCCTGCTGTTCGCCGCCGGTGGCAAGCGGCTGCGGCCGTCGTTCGTCTACTGGGGACATCACAGTGGCGGCAACGCCGATGACGGGAATGTCTCGAGTGCCGCTGCTGCAGTCGAGATGCTGCACACCTTCGCGTTGATCCACGACGACGTGATGGACCGATCGACGGTGCGTCGCGGTGCCGATGCAGCACACGTGCAGTTCGCAGACCTCCATCGTGCTTCGGACGCCGGTGGCGACAGCGGGTGGTTCGGTGCCTCGGCGGCGATCATGGCAGGGGATCTGGCATTCGTCTGGGCTGACGAGTTACTGGACCTGATGGACTGCGATCCGGCGACGGCGAAGCGGGTGCGTGCCGTGTTCTCGCAGCTCCGAACGGAAGTCATCGCCGGCCAGTATCTGGACATCCGCCTCGCTGGTTCGCCGGCAACGCAGCAGCAGGCAGCGAATATCGCTCTCCTCAAATCGGGCCGCTATACGGTGACGCGGCCGCTCGAGCTCGGAGCGGCGCTCGCCGGTGTCGACGAACGCACTGCTGCTTCGCTGCGCAGCTACGGCGACGCAGCCGGTGTCGCCTTTCAGCTACGCGACGACGTGCTCGGAGTGTTCGGTGATCCGACGGTCACCGGCAAGAGCGCCAGCGACGATCTGCGTGACGGCAAGGCAAGTCTGCTGCTCGTGCGGGCGCTCGAGCTTTCGAGTGGATCCGGTCATCGGTTGCTAGCTGCTTCGCTCGGCAACGACGACCTCGACGAGGCAACGGAGGCGAGATGTCGTGACATCGTCGCCGACTGCGGTGCGCTGGCATCGATCGAGACGTTGATCGCATCCCGGCTCGCAGAAGCCGAGCAGGCGGTCGAGCATGTGCTGCCGACGGCGCGCTGCGCTCTCGTCAGCCTCGCCCATCATCTGACATACAGGGCGGCTTGAGATGCGTGTCATCGTGATCGGTGCGGGGCTCGCAGGTCTCTCGGCCGCCTGCCATCTGCGCGGGCGCGGCCATGACGTCCAGGTCGTCGAAGCCGCCGACGTGCCGGGCGGCCGCGCCGGGACACTGACGATGGGTGGCTATCGATTCGATACGGGTCCGTCGGTACTGACGATGCCGGGCCTCGTCGAGGATTGCTTCCGCGCTCTCGATCTCGACGGGCGCGACTTCCTGACGATCAATCCTGTCGACCCGATGTACCGAGCGTGTTATGCCGATGGCTCGCAGCTCTACGTCCGCCACGGTCGTGAGCCGATGGCGGCCGAGATCAGGTCGTTGTGCGGACCGGCGGAGGCCGAAGCGTTCCACCGTTTCTGCGACTGGCTGACGGAGCTGTATCAGCTCGAGATGCCGAACTTCATCGACCGAAACTTCCACTCGCCGGCGTCGCTGCTGCACCCGATTGGCCCGGCGCTGCAACTGCTGCGGTCCGGGGCCTTCGGTCGGTTGGAGTCTGCGGTCAAGAAGTTCTTCAAGGACGAACGGCTGGTGCGTATCTTCAGCTTTCAGGCGATGTATGCCGGCCTCGCACCGCAACAGGCGCTGGCGCTGTACGCCGTCATCACCTACATGGACTCGGTCAACGGCGTGTTCATTCCAGAAGGTGGCATGCACGCTCTGCCGGCAGCGCTGGCGACAGCCGCTGCCAAGTCCGGTGTCGATATCCGCTACGACGCCCCGGTCGAACGGATCCTGCTGAGCAGTGGTACGACCGGCAGGGCGCGTGGTGTTCGGCTTGTAGGGGGTGAGGCCGTGACCGCAGATGCCGTCGTGTGCACTGTCGATCTCCCTGTCGCCTACCGGATGCTGCTACCCGGCGTCGAGGCACCACGCCGAGCCCGAAAGGGCAAATATTCGCCGTCGGCAATGGTGTGGCACGCCGGTGTAGCCGGTGAGCTGCCACCTGGTGCTGCACACCACAACATTCACTTCGGCAAGGACTGGGATGGTGCATTCAGGTCGTTGCTCGAAGACGGTGTCCGGATGACGGACCCGTCGATTCTCGTCACCGTTCCGACGATCGACGAACCGTCGATGGCACCAGCGGGCCGCCATGTCCTGTATGCCCTCGAACCGGCCCCCAATCTCGACGGCAGGGTTGACTGGACCAAGGACCGTGCCGGCGCCCGCGAACGGCTCATCGGCCAGGTCCGTGAACTCGGCTATCCGTCCGATGTCGAGGTCGATCACTTCGTCGACCCACTCGACTGGGAGGCGCAGGGCATGGAGCGCGGCACGCCATTCGCACTGTCTCATCGCTTCTTCCAGACCGGGCCGTTCCGCCCTGGCAACGTCGAACGCTCGTGCCCCGGCCTGGTGTTCGCCGGGTCCGGTACGGTTCCCGGTGTCGGCGTCCCGATGGTGCTGGTATCCGGCAAATTGGCGGCGGACCGTGTCGACGAACTGAGCATCCGATGACCGTCAGCCTGCAGGAGTCGTACGCCCACTGTCGCAGGCTCAACAAGCAGTACGGCACGACCTACTACTGGGCGACATACGCGCTGCCGCGGGTCAAACGCCACCACGTCTGGGCGCTGTACGGATTCTGTCGGCATGCCGATGACATCGTCGACGATCTCGGTGACGCTCCCGTCGCCGAACGAGCAGCAGCGCTGAGCGACTTCGGGGACCGGTTGTTCCTGGACTGGCAGCGTGGTCGCAGTGACGACATCGTGCTCAAAGCCGTCGTGCACACGATCAACGCCTTCGGCCACGACCCGGAAGTCTTCCGCCGTTTCCTCGCCTCGATGGCGATGGACCTGTCGATCTCGACGTACGAGACATTCGACGATCTGCTCGGCTACACCGACGGCTCTGCAGCCGTGATCGGCGAGATGATGCTGCCGATCCTCGAGCCGGCGTCCCCGCTGGCGTTCGCCCACGCACGCGATCTCGGCACCGCTTTCCAACTGACGAACTTCCTGCGCGATGTCGATGAGGACCTCACGAGAGGACGGGTCTACATCCCCCAGGAGGACCTCGCTCGATTCGGAGTCGACCCGCAGCGTCGCATCGTCGACCAGGCGTGGATCGAACTGATGCGCTTCGAGATCGAACGCTGCCGGCAGCTGTACGCATCGGCGGATATCGGCATCGGGATGCTGCCGCCGGCCGAAGGACGGTGCGTGCGCGCGGCACGGGTGTTGTATTCGCAGATCCTCGATCGAATCGTCGACAACGGGTACGACGTCTTCACCCAACGCGCCAGGGTCCCGACGTTTCGCAAGGCTGCAACGGCATTTGCGGCAATGACCCACGTGGCGTGATGCGACGAGTTCCGCCAATCCCACGATTTCAGCAGGCTCGACGGGTGGCGAAGCGGGGGTGATCGTGCTCGTCATTGCCATCGTCGGCGTGTTCGCTGCGTCGGCGATGTTCTCCCGCCCGCGCATGCTCAGCAGCACGCACCCGGCAGATGTTTCCCAGCTGTCGGTGATCATCCCAGCGCGCAACGAGGCGTTGTCGCTCCCGAGACTTCTCGCCACATTGCAGGGCGCCGGGTGTCTGGAAGTCATCGTCGTCGACGATTCGTCGATCGACGAGACCGCCTCGATCGCCTCGATCTGGGGTGCGCGGGTGATCCCAGCCGGTCCGCTGCCTGCAGGCTGGGCAGGCAAGCCCTGGGCATGTCATGTTGGCGCTGCCGCTGCACGCGGCAGCGTGCTCGTCTTCCTCGACGCCGACACGCGGCTTGCTCCCGGCGCGCTCGGGCACGTCGTCGCCGCTCAACGCGACTGTGGGGGACTGGTGTCCGTCCAACCGTTCCACCGAGTCCCGCATCTGTATGAACAGTTGTCGGCGCTGTTCAACGCCGCTGCGGTACTCGGCTCCGGACAGTTCACGTTCCGGCGGTACCGTGGCGGCACTCGCGGACGTGCTGTGGCCTTCGGCCCATGCATGGTCACCAGCTACGCCGACTACGAAGCCGTGGGCGGTCACGCTCGGGTACGCACCTGCGTCGTCGAGGACATTGCGCTGGCACAGTGCTATCGGGCATCGGGATTGGCGACGGAATGCCTGCTCGGCGGTGGGCTCGTGCAGTTCCGCATGTATCCGGACGGCATCCGCTCACTCGTCGAGGGATGGACCAAGAACATCGCCCTCGGCGCCGGTCAGGCATCGCCAGTCGCCGTCGGCGCGACGGTCGTATGGATCGCCGCGCTCGCTTCTGTGGCCCTATCGACAGTGGCGGGATGGGTTGGCTGGGCCGCACACGGTGGTGTCCCGGTGGCCGCCTCGATCGCTTGGGTCGTGATGTCGATACATCTCGGGCTGTTGCTCAAACGGCTGGGGTCGTTCCGTTGGCTGACGTTCGTGATCTTCCCGGTACCGCTGCTGGTCTTCGTCACCGTCTTCGCCAGGTCGTCGCTGCTCGTGCTGTTCAAGCGTCCGGTCCGCTGGCGCGGGCGGATGATCGGTACGCAGGCCAGAGGCACCTGAGCGTGGCGCTGATCGAACTGCCGAAGATCCCGACAGTGCTCATCGATGTCGCCGCATGGGGGCTGATCCACGCCGGAACGGGTTACCTGGTGCACCGCATGAACAACCGGCGCCTCGACCATGACACCTGGCTCACAACCCCACGCACATGGGAACGGTCAGGACGGATCTACGAGCGCGTCGCCATCAGACGATGGAAGGACAAGTTGCCAGAGGCCGGTGCAATCTTCGCCGGAGGAGTGTCCAAGAAGTCGTTGCCGGCCTCGCACGACAGCGACCTGCTGGTGTTCGCCACGGAAACCCGCCGGGCTGAAGTCGGTCATGTCCTGGCTGCTGCGGCCTCGCCGCTGTTCTTCGTCTGGAATTCCGTGCCGGTGGGCGTTTTCATGGTTGTCTACGGCATCGGTGTCAATGTGCCGTTCATCGCCATCCAGCGTTACAACCGGCTGCGCATCGCCCGGCTGCTCGCTCGCCGATCGAGGATGTCCCGAGTCGGTCGCCCTGGCGACGCAGCACCGTCGTCTTGGCGGGTCGAACGCGGCACGACCGGGAACAACATGCCGTAGGGCTCCGCTCCCGTGATGTGGTGGACCCGATGGGAACGGCGAACCCACTCCAGATAGCGCAGTGGTGGCATGCGGATCGGCAGCCGGTGATGGATATAGACGTCGTGCACGAACAGATAGCACAGTCCGTACAGCGTCACGCCGAGCCCGACCCACCACAGCATTGTGATTTGCGGACCGACGCTAGCGAGCGTGAACACGGTGATGCCGATCACTGAGAACATCACCGGGAACAGATCGTTCGCCTCCCAGCCAGGCTGCGGCGGACGATGGTGACTGGCATGGAGGCGCATGCCGATGCGGTGCATGACCCAACGGTGCAGTGCGTAGCTCACCCCTTCCATCGCCACGAACGAGGCGATGACGATCAGGACAGTCATGATACGGGCTCCGTTCGAGCGGTCAGGTCGAGGTTCGTCTGGCCTGAGTGGGGTTGCCGGGTCCGCTCGGAACGATTCGAGCGGTCCCAGAGCAGGATCACGAGCGTGCACAGCGCAAAGGCATAGGCGAACTCTTCGAGGGGGATATCCCAGATCGGCCGCAGGCCACTGGTGTCGCTGGCGCGGTAGGCGACGATCGGCGCCGACAGTTTGGTCAGCCAGCCGTCGACGGGGATCATGAAGGCGAAGATGATGACCATGGATATCCAGAACGACCGGGTTTTCATCACGCCGCTGCGGAAGACAAATCGTTCGAGGAGGACGACGGCGATTACGGAGATCAGCGACAACGCAGGATAGATCGACATCAGTGTGCCCGTCTCCGCTGTTGGATCGGGGCGCAGCCGGCAAGGATGTTGCGTACCGCCTCCAACGTCAACAGCGTGCAGATCGGGATGGTGACGAAGAACAGCAGTTCTTCGACGGCCATGCCACCCGGCAGCGTCACGCCGACCGTGTATCGCCGGTCGAACGTCCATGTACCGTGCGCGCTGGCCCACAGATCCCAGAGCGTGAACACTGCAAGCACCGGAACGATGGCGACCAACAGACGCCTCGGTCGTCTCCAGACACGCGCGCCGAAGAGAAATTCCAACGGCAGCGTCAACACCAGACAAGCGGTCATGACGACGACATATTGATATCGATCCACGGCATCGGCTTTCTCGGCGGGAATCCGCTGGTACCGCATCATCACTACCACCCGTGGAGCCTTCGTAACCCTCGTGCCGCCGATGTCACATTCGTCGTCGTCTATCGGCTGCGCTATTCGCCAACAGGTGACATCAGTACTGCAAAGAGTGGTTGTTTGGGTACAGTAATCGGCGCGATGCTGACGGCGGTGGCCAACAGCCGAAGCGGCCTCGTTCGGAGGCGTGGGACAGACGGCGAGGCGGGGGAGTAGGCGCAGCGTGCCAGGCGATGGTGGTGGTACAACAGACCCTGTGGCCGGAGGGTCAGCCGACCGCGAGGCGCAACGGCTGCTCACCCTCGACCGTCTCGATGTCGTCTACACACCTCGGGAACAGGTCTTCGACGACCTTGTCGCACTTGTGGCGGAGCACTGCAGCACGAGCTTCGCTGCGCTGTCGTTCATCGAACGTGAGCTGCAGCGGTTCAAGGTGTCCGTCGGCTTCTCGCTGGTCGAGATCGATCGTGAACTCGGCGTGTTCGATCGGGTGGTTCGTAGCGGTCAGCTCATCTCCCTCCCGGACGCATCGGAGGACGTACACCTGGCGGGCAATGCTCAGGTCACCGGGCCCCCGTTCATCCGCTCGTACATCGGGGGCCCGGTGCGGGCCTTCGGTGAGGTCGTCGGTGCCCTGTGCGTGATGAGCGATCAGCCGGACGCGTTCACCGCCAAGGACGTCGCCTCGGTCCAGCGCTTCACCGACTTCGTCGAAGCGCTGCTCGAATTGCGGTGGAGGCGATCCCAGGACGAAGCGCCTTCGGCTCACGAGGTTCGGATGATGGTGCCGATGGTGACGAACCGTTCGCAGTTCGACGACCGCATCGGCCGGCATCGACGCCCTGCCTGGGTCTACTCGACCGAGACGCTCGGGTTCCTGGCAGTCAACGAGGCGTTCATCGATCAATACGGATGGGATCGGGAGCAGATCCTGTCGATGGACATCCTCGATATCCGCGATTCCGACGAGGCAGCGGTGCTCGAAACGACACTGCGAAACGTCGAGGTCTACCCGGAAACGATGGTCAGGCTGTGGCGGCATCGTCGCTCGGACGGCACCTCGATCCACGTGCAGATCACGACCACCGAATGCGTCTTCGAAGGCATTCCTGCACGTCTCGTGTTTGCCACCAACGTCAGCGCGCGCCTGGCATCGGACCACGGGCTGATGACGGCGGCGCGACGCGATCAACTGACCGGCTTGGCAAACCGCCAACAGTTCAACGAGGCCTTGGCCGGCGCGCTCGACGATTTCCCGGAGCGCCAGCTGACGGTCATGCTCATCGATCTGGACCGCTTCAAGTTGGTCAATGACCGCTGCGGGCACGATACCGGCGACCTCATCCTCGTCGCCGCTGCGTCACGCATCGCCTCGACAGCGCGTCAGACCGACGTCGTTGCCCGGCTTGGTGGCGATGAGTTCGCGATCCTCTGCCCGCTGTCCGGTGAAGATGCCCAGGTTGTCGCTCATCGGTTGTGCGAACAACTCCGGCAACCGTTCGCGGTCGGCGATACGCAGCACTATCTGTCGGCAAGCATCGGCATCACCGGTCGATCGGCTGATTCGACCGCTGCATCGATGCTCGTCGAAGCAGACGTCGCCATGTATGCGTCGAAACAGGCCGGACGCGATCAGTCAACCGTCTTCGACGACGAGCTCAAGATGCGCATGGACGAATGGGCGACGATCGCCCACGAGCTGCATCTCGCCCTAGACGCCGACCAGTTCCGACTGGACTTCCAGCCGATCATCGACTCTCAGTCGGAGCGTGTCTACTTCGAGGCGCTGCTTCGCTGGCACCATCCGACACGAGGTGTGTTGGCACCGAACGCATTCCTCGCCGTTGCCGAGGAATGCGGTCTGATCATCGCCATTGGCCGGGACGTGATGCGCGACGCCGTACAGGCCGCTCGTCAACTCGCAGATTTCCAGCACTTCGGCGGGGTCTGCGTCAACGTGTCCGTCCGGCAGTTCAACGACGCATTGCTCATGCAGATGAATGAGGTGCTCGCCGAAGCGCACATCGATCCGGGTCTGCTGATCGTCGAGATCACCGAATCGGCATTGGCTCAGCCGGAGCTTGCCCAACTCGTCGTCGAGGGTCTTCGGTCGATGGGGGTCGGCGTATGGATCGACGACTTCGGTACCGGCTATTCGTCCCTCAGCAGGCTGAGCCGGCTTCCCGTCACCGGGCTGAAGATCGATCAGTCGTTTGTCGCCGATCTCGGCGAGACGCAGTCGAGGTGCGTGACGCAGACGATCATCGATCTTGGTCGCGGGCTCGACCTGGCCGTGGTCGGTGAAGGAATCGAAAGTGAACAGCAGGCAAGGACGCTGCAGCAGATGGGCTGCCGCTACTTGCAGGGGTACCACCTGATGCGACCGATGCCGCTCGCTGACGTCATCGCCTACATGGACGCCCCATCTTCCCGGGAGGCGGCCGTCGTCTGATGCCGACGGGTGCTCGAGCTGTATTCACCTGGTGCAGTCCGGCAGGTTGAGTGTCGAGATGTCGACGGCCCAGGGACAGGTGATCATCGTGCGAGTCGCACAGCCAGGAGAGCATGTCGGCGAGTTGGCGCTGGTGCATCCCGACAGTCGAAGGTCGGCGCGAGTGTGCGCCTTGGAGCCGACCGAGACGCTTGCGTTGTATCGCCAGGATCTCGAGGCGTTGCGAGAGCGTCAGCCAGGCGTCGATCGATTCCTCGTGGTTGCACTTGCCCACCTGGTTAGACGTACCACCGACTTCGCCGTCGAACTGCTGATGCTGCCGGAGCAACAGGTCTGGCGACGGTTGGAAGTCTTGGCGGAGACCTACGGCGACGCGCCGATCCGAATGTTGCAGGATGATCTCGCACGCGCTGCAGGCACGGTTCGTCAGACCGTGAATCGCGTGCTCCGAGCAGGTGTTCAGGTTGGCACCCTCAGCGTCGATCGCGGAACGATCCGCGTCCTCGACGGCGTGACAGTCAGGCAGATGGCGCGGCGCTGACCGCTGTCGTTCGAGGTGTCGCCTGTGTCGTGTTCCGGGTGACGTGCGACCGACGGCGCATGCGCACAGTCACCGTATTCCGGATCGAGCGTCGCTTCGGCAGGTACATGCCGAACTGCTCGGCGGCAGCGATCGCCTGCTGGTATTCGACGTTGATTGCCTTTGCGGTGTAGTGCTCGTTCATCTCGCTCCCTCGGGATCGAGTTCAGCATGCGCCGATCTGCTTCCGGTGTCCGTCGCCGTTGCGACATTCACGGCATGACGGATGGCACGCCGTGTGCCAGTTGGCGGCCTGCGGATCTCGATCCGAGTCACCGCATCTCGCAGCCGCTGCGATATCTCGTGACTCGGCGTCGTGTGCGCCGCCACGATTGTGGCAGTCCTGCACGAGCGGCGCTATGCCTGATGCGGTGTCGACACTGCCGCTGATCACAGGCGGCGTGGGCGGGCCGTGAACGCAGCCAACGCCTCCAACGCCTGCAACGCATCGGCGAGACGGTCGATGGGTACGAGGAGATGATCGTGGTAGAAGCCAGCGAGGACGTTGCAGCTGATGTCGACCTCCGTCAGGCTGCCGCTGACCGCTGCGGTCAGGCCGACTGCCGCCAGGGACGAGTGCACCTGCAGGGTGATCCAACCGGCCACGAACTCGTAGTGCAGGCCGAGGGTGTCGGCGTCCGTTCGGTCGAGAACGTATGTCGTGCCCTCGTCCTCGGCAATCGTCGCCAGTGATGGGACTGACAGCGGTGCTGCAGAACTGACGAACACGAATTCGCCAGCTCGCACGACTGGTCGCATCGTCGCCAGCAACTGAACGAGGTCGCTCTCGCCGGACACCAGAGCATGCTCGCACAGTCTGATGCGGTCGCGTTTATCTCGCTGGTGTCGTCGACCCGTTGCCATGGTGCGACGACGCCTCCTGCTGAGTGGGGTTGAAGCGGCCGCTGTGCGGGTATTCACCACTATGGAGCCCACGATCGTCGACATCCATCTGCCAGGCCATCCCGAGTCCGTCAACCACGCGCGTTCTACCGTTGCGCAGGCGATGGCGGATGACGCCCGGGTCGGGCTCGTGGCAGACGTCGTTCTCGTCGTCAGCGAACTCGTTGCCAACGCCGTCACCTTCACGACCCGTGGCTGCACACTCCGTGTCGGCTATTCGGGTGTCGGGTCCTCCGGCATGAACGTACTCGTCGAGGTCGACGACTGCGACGACGTCAATCCGCAGCGTCGTACGGAAACCGATCGGCAGCCCGGGCACGGACTCGGTGTCGTCCAGGAGCTTGCCGACACATGGGGGATCGGGCGGCTCGATGCCGGCAAATGCGTCTGGGCCGAACTCAGTGAGCTGCGTGATCGACGGGTACGGGAGTAGCGAGTTTCGGGAGATATTGGCGCAGAGCCTCGGCGACGCCGCGCCCAGCGCGTGCTTCGGTGATCGGCACACCGGATGCCAACACTGCTGCGTCGGCATTGGCGACGCCGACAGCGATCGTGGCGATGCGGAACATCGCCAGGTCGTTCTCCGCATCGCCGACGGCAAGGATCGGCATGTCCTCGATACCGAGATCCGCCATCGCCGCACGTAGTCCGGTTCCCTTGTTGCAGTCAGGGGGCGCCAGTGCGACGGATGACTTGTTGTGCACGAGCGTCAGGCTGCTGCCGAGGCGATCTCTTACCTGGGTCACGACGTCGACCCACTCTGCGGGCGTTCCGATGACGACATGGCCGACATCGAGGAAGGGAACACCTGCTGCCTCCAACCCTCTCACCAGTTCCGGCTCGACCGGGTCGCGCAGCAGTGTCAGCGTGTCGGCTGCGACGTCGACCATTACGCCGCCCTCCTCTCCGATGACACGCTCGAAGAGATCGACTTCCGGGACGACGCCCCTGACCTGTTCCCATCGCCTGCCACTGACGATGATCAGCCGGTGCCCGTCGGCCTTGGCCTGGCGGATCGCATCGACTGCTTCAGGGGCAACTTCGACGCCGTCGTAGAGGGTTCCATCGATATCCAGGGCAATGACCATTGTGTGCACGCTCCTTCATACCCCGGCACGCCACCTGGCAACCAACGCTGCCCTCGTATTCAGGGGCTGCGACCGTCGCCGGAGTTTCGGCGAGTCGGTCGATGGGTATCGACAATAATGATGTTGCGTTCGCAGGGTGGCTTGATCGGTGTATCGCCGTGACAGCGCTGGTGGTTGTCGCCAATCGTCTCCCCGTCGAGATCGGTGTCGATGGCTCGTTGTCGGCGAGCCCTGGCGGGCTGGCATCGGCGCTGTCGTCCATCATCCAGCCAGGCACGCAGTGGGTCGGCTGGGGCGGCCCGGAGTCCGGGACCGCAGCAGCGTTCGACTACGGAGATGTCCGTCTGCATCCCGTGTCGCTCTCCGCTGACGAGATGTCGAAGTACTACGACGGCTTCGCCAACGCGATTCTCTGGCCGCTGTTCCACGGGCGACTGCGGCGTGTCGAGCTCAACCGCGTGTGGTGGCGCTCGTATCGCGCCGTCAACGAGCGATTCGCCCGCGCCGTCACCGCCGTCGCCCCGCTCGGGGCGACGGTATGGGTCCACGACTACCACCTGCTGCTCGCTCCGGCGATGATTCGGGCGAAACGGCCAGACCTTCGGGTTGGCCTTTTCCTGCACATCCCGTTCCCGAACGTTCAGCTGTTCTCGATGCTGCCTTGGCGACGCGAGGTGATCGAGGGGATGCTCGGCGCGGACCTCGTTGGATTCCAGGTTGCGGACGATGCCGCCAATTTCGTCGCCGCAGCAGAGCGGCTCGTCGACGCCAGGGCGGGGGACCATCTTCTGCTGGACGGTTCTCACCCGGTGATCGTCGATGCCTTCCCGATCTCCGTCGACTTCGCGCAGTGGGATGCGTTGGGACATCGGGCCACCGCTGAGGCTCGTGCGCTACGCGAAGACCTGGGTGACGGAACGATTTTCCTCGGCATCGATCGACTCGACTACACCAAGGGTATCTCTCAGAGGCTCCAGGCCTTTGGCGAACTGATCAACGAGGGCCGCCTCGACGCGGCCTCGTGCACCTTTGCCCAAGTCGCAGTTCCCAGCCGGTCCGACGTCGTCGCATACCAGGACGAGCGCTCCGAAATCGAGGCCTTGATCGATGCCATCAACGCCAGACACCGCCGCGATGACGGCTCACTACCGATTCGCTACATGGCCACCTCGCTCGACGAAGTGGCGATGACGGCGTGGTTTCAGGCGGCGGATGCACTCGTTGTGACGTCGCTCGCCGACGGTATGAACCTCGTCGCCAAGGAGTTCGTCGCGGCCCGTAGCGACCTCGGCGGTGTTCTGGTGCTGAGCGAGTTCGCCGGTGCTGCCCAGGATCTCGAGGGAGCGCTGATCGTCAACCCATATGACATCGAGGCGGTCAAACAGGCGCTCGTCGCCGTCACTGAAATGCCGCTGGTCGAAAGGACGTCACGGATGAAGTCGATGCGAGCAGCAGTGGAGCGGCACGACGTACACCATTGGGCCCGCAGTTTCCTCGAGCGGCTGGACAGCGTGACGCCGGCCAGAGGCCGTGGCGGACTCGCCGGCAAGCTGACGGCGATCCGACGTGCAGGCCGCCTCCATGACCGGAAAGAGTGAGATGGACGATACAGAGATAGACGAATCCACGACGGGTCAGCCAACGGAGACAGTGGTCGCCGGCGACGTCGTCGTGTTGCGCATCCCTGCATCGGCTCGTTGGATCCGACTTGCCCGATTGGCTGTCACCGGAATCGCCCAGGTCGCGGCGCTGCAGGAGGACCGGGTCGAAGACGTCCGCATGGCGATCGACGAGGCGTGCGGCATTCTCGTCGAGCGTCGACCGGTTGGTCCGCTGGAGATCAGCATGCTTGTCGGCACCGACGCCGGCAGCGGAACGAGCACGATCGTCGTCGATGTGTCATGCGCTACGACGGCAGACAACGTCGCCCCGAACGGGTTCGCCGCGGAAATCCTCGACTCAGTGACGAACTCGTGGCTGTGGCGTGAAGACGCAGGCAAGCTGAAGCTGACGTTTGTCGTCAATGAACTGGACGATTGAGCGCTGCGGTGCCCCGTGACCGGCGGCGATCTGCGGTGGCTGGTCAGCTGGCCTGATAGCGCTGGAGCAGCCCGGTGATTTCCAGCACCCGCTGAGCAGCCCCGCTCACTCCTTGGATCAGTAGCTGGCCGCCGCGTGCTGACAGCTTGTTGCCAGCCACGACAATCGTTCGAAGCCCGGTGGAGTCCATGAAACTGACGTCAGCAGCATCGAGCGTCACCAGCGTCGCACCGTTGCTGATGATTGCATCCAGATGCGCTGCAAGCACAGCGGCGTTCTCCAGATCGAGTTCACCCTTGACGGTGACGCGATAGGCATGCGGTGGCGCTTCGTCCGCCGGTTGATCGACCGTTTCGACCGACAGCGCGGAGTCGCTCATCGCCGGGCCGCAGAAGATTCGGTTGCTTCTTGGTCTGTGTGCGACGGTGACCGCTCGTACGTTGCCATGTGGGGGTCTCCTCCGTCATTGTCAACACCTGTGTTCCCTGTCGTCTTCGCTTCTAAACGCGCCACTCCTCGTCCCGGTGGTTGACTCCGAGGATGCGAATCGTCAGCCTCGTCCCCTCGATGACCGAGACGCTGTTGGCGTGGGGGATCGTGCCATCTGCGTGCACCCGCTTCTGTGAACAGCCGACCATCGCCCACGTCGGCGGAACCAAGGATCCCGACATCGCCGCCATCGTGACGATGGCACCCGATCTGGTGATCGTCGATGCCGAGGAAAACCGTCGCCAAGACCACGATGCGCTGGTGGTGGCCGGTCTTGATGTGCACGTACTGCGCATCCGCAGCATCGCCGACGTCGCCGAGCAGTTGGTTCTGCTCGCCGCACGCCTCGGAGTCGTCTGGTCCCTACCGGCCCACCGTCTCGATCTGGCGGCGGCGACATCGTCCGGGCGGAGTTCGGCAACCTCGATACAGCAGCCGATCGCCTTCGTGCCGATCTGGAAGCGTCCGTGGATGGCGCTCGGTACACCCACGTACGGGTCGTCGCTGCTCGCCGAACTCGGCATCGCCAATGCCGTCGACGGGCTCGGGGCCTACCCGGAAGTCACACTCGAACAGGCTTCTGAGCTCGGAACGACGATGGTGATCGCGCCGTCCGAACCGTACCCGTTCACCGAACGACACCGCGGCGTGCTCGAAGCCGTTGCGCCGACGTATTTCATTGACGGACGCGACCTGTTGTGGTGGGGAGCCCGGACCGGCCCAGCGCTCGAACGCCTCGCCATCGTCCTGCGCCATGGGTGACGGTGCAATCCCGGATCCCGGGTCACGACTCCCGACTCACGAAATATCGCAGTCTGCGAGATCTCGTGACTCGGGGCTGATGTGTTTCACGCAGCTGCCCGTACCGCCATTCGAATCTGCTCGGCGACCTAGCGAGGGCGATACATGACGTCCTCGTGGGTGAAGGTCAGCACGACGAGGCCGCGCACCGTCAGCTCCGTATGGCGCTGAGCGTCGATCTGGCGCTGCCGGCGAGTTGCATGCGTTCCGTGGCCGGAGACTTCGATGACGAGGTTGCCCGGAAAGAATGCGTCGACGCGGGCGACGGTGCGTGTTCGGTCTCGAAAGATCTTCTGCGTCATCGGTCTGGCGATCGATGCACCCCGAAGCAGAGCGAGCAGTCGTCGTTCGAGCTGGCTCTGGCCGCCGGTGTCGACCAGCGTTTCGAGCAGCATCGAGTTGCCGTTGAGACGCCGGTGATGCTGGGCGATGACCTGCGTGCGTAGACGCTGCTCCGATACGAGCCGCAGGCGGATCGCCGAGTCGACCGCATTCTTTGTCTCCTCCCTGCTGAACCCGAAAAGCAGCGAATCGAGCAGAGTTCGCAGAGCACCGGTGATGCGGAAGCCGTTCACCGTCACGATGTCGCCAGGCAGGAACGGCCGGTTCGTCGAACGCACGACGACGATGCTCCGGCGGTTGCGGTGCTGCCTCGGCGTGATCAGTTCCGGAGCCGATTCGCCGAATCCGTCGAGCCGATGCAGCCTCGATGCTGAACGCCCGGCGACCAATCCCGCGCCGTCGAGGTCCGCCACCGCAGCGGCCAGCGACCGGGCCCAAGTCGGCTCGCCACTCGGACAGCAGAACGATCGGGGACCGAGGCGCTCCAGCAGGTGACCGGCGAGCCACTGATGGCGCAGCGACGAGCCGACACCGAACGCATCCAGGTCAGAGGTCGAAATGACGCCGTGATGAAATGCGGTCCATTGGGCAACTCGAAGGAATCGTTCGTTCATACCTCGGCATCATGCGCCAGGGGTGTGACGGTGATCGAAAGGCCCTCCCCGAGTCACGAGATATCGCAGCGCCTGCGATATTCGGTGACTCGGGCGGAGGTGCACGACGTACCGTTCGCGTCCGGCCTCCCACGGCCTCTCGGCCTGACCGAACGCCCAGCTGCGAACGTGACAACCGAAAACGACACACTGGGGAACGTGAGAACTGCGAACGACACAGCGCCGAACGAGACAGCGCCGAACGACACAGCACCGCATTCCGGACCGAACATCGCCACGATGTGGGAGGCGATCGCCGACGCCCAGCCGGAGGCACCGGCGCTTGTACGTGGCTCGATCCGGCGTTCCTGGTCGGAGTTCGATCGGCGCTGCGATGGGGTCGCCGAGACGCTCTTGTCGTACGGCGTGCAGCGACAGGACAAGGTCGCTCAGTACCTGCGTTCATGCCCCGAGTACGTCGAGGCACTGTTCGCCTGCTTCAAGGCCGGCCTCGTTCCGGTGAACACGAACTATCGCTACGTGGACGGCGAGCTCGAGAGTCTGTGGTCGAACGCCGACGTCGTCGTTGTCGTCTTCGGCGCCGAATTCTCCGAGGTCTGCAATCGCCTGCGCCAGACGCTGCCGCAGATCCGTACGTGGATGTGGGTCGGCTCCGCAGATGAACGGTGTCCGGAGTGGGCGTTGCGTTGGGAAGACGCCGCAGCCGTCGGTAGCGGCAGGGTCGAGGCGCCGTGGGGCCGTAGCGGCGACGATCTGCTGCTGATGTACACGGGCGGGACGACGGGCATGCCGAAGGGCGTGATGTGGCCGCAGCGCGAGTTGATCGGCGCACTGGAACAGACGCGAAAATCGCGGCTACCGCCTGCGTCTGCAGCGGGTCCGTCCCCACCACCGGTTCACCTTCCGGGTGCGCCGTTGATGCACGGCACCGGGCAGTTCAACGCCATCAACAACCTCCTCGCCGGTGGGTCGGTGGTCACGACGCCGTCGCGCTCGTTCGATCCTGCTGAGGTGCTCGATGCGATCGACGTCAACGGCGTGACGACGATGTCGATCGTCGGAGACGTCTTTGCCCGCCCGATCGTCGACTGCCTGGCGGCGAACCCTGGTCGTTGGAATCTGTCGTCGTTGCAGGTGGTGGTGTCGAGTGGCGTGATGTGGAGTGCCGACGTCAAGGAATCGCTGATGGTGCACATGCCGGGCGTGCGGCTCGTCGACTCGCTCGGATCCAGCGAGGCGATCGGTATGGCGAGCAGCATCACCTCGTCGACTGTGCTGTCGCCGACGGCGACGTTCATCGCAGCCGCACATACGCAGGTCATCGATGACGACGGGTCGGAGATCGTCGCCGGCTCCGGCACGGCAGGGCGTGTGGCGCTCAGCGGCTTCATGCCGAGCGGGTATTACAAGGATCCGCAGGCGACTGCCAAGACGTTCGTCGTCGTCGAAGGCGTCCGCCGCAGCCTGCCGGGAGACTGGGCGACGGTCGCTTCCGACGGCACGATCGAGTTCCTCGGCCGCGGCAGCCAGTGCATCAACACCGGTGGCGAAAAGGTCTATCCGGAGGAGGTCGAGGAAATCCTCAAGTTGCACCCGGGTGTCCTCGATGCTGCTGTGATCGGGATGCCTGACGAACGTTTCGGGCAGTCGATCCTGGCTCTCGTCGAGTTACGCCTCGACGCGACGGCGTCACAGACCGAGCTGATCACCCACGTCCGCAGGCACGTCGCGGCGTACAAGTCACCGCGCCGCATCGTCATCGTCCCCAGCCTCGGTCGTGCCGCCAACGGCAAGCTCGATTATCAGTTCCTCAACCGGCTGGGGTCTTCGGCAGTTCCTTCTTGAGGATCTTGCCGGTTGCGCCCTTCGGCAACGAGTCGAGGAATTCGAGCGAGCGCGGATACTTATAGGCTGCGACACGTTCGCGCACGAAGGCGATCAGTTCCTCGGCGGTCGCTGTCTGGCCGGCTTTCAACGCCACGAACGCTTTGATCTCCTCGCCCATCTTGGCGTCCGGTACCCCGACGACGGCCGCCTCGGCGACGGACGGATGGGCGTACAGCACTTCTTCGACTTCCCGAGGGTAGACGTTGTAACCGCCACGGATGATCAGCTCCTTGAGGCGGTCGACGATGAACAAGAAGCCGTCCTCGTCCAGGTAGCCGAGGTCGCCGGAGTGGAACCAGCCGCCGGCGAACGCCTCTGCAGTCGCTTCTGGATTGGCGAAGTACCCGTTCATCACGTTGAACCCGCGGATGACGACCTCTCCGACATGGTCTTTGCCGGCCGGTTGGACGTTGTGGTTCTTGTCCCAGATCTGTATGTCAACGCCCCAGATCGGCTTGCCGACGCTATAGACCTTGCGCTCGGCGGCACTGACGTTGAATGTCGTCGTCGAGGCCGTTTCCGACAGGCCGTAGCCCTCGAGGATGACGACACCGAACTTCTTCTCGAAGGTGTCGATCACCTCAGCCGGAATCGCGGCGCCGCCCGACACGGCGATGCGCAGCGATGACAGGTCGAAGGTGTCGGCGTCGGGGTGCCCGAGCAAGCCGAAGTACATCGTCGGCACGCCTTCGAACACCGTCACCTTGTCGCGGGCGATGACCTCCAACGCCTTGGCCGCATCGAAGCGCAACATCAGCGTCATCGTCGCCCCGCCGAGCACGCAGAGGTTCATGATGCTCGACAGCCCGAAAACATGGAACAGCGGGAGGGCGGTGAGTACGACGTCGTTCTCCTGCAGATCGAACAGCCTGCCGGGGATCTCGGCGTTCATGTACAGCGTGAAGTGCGACAGTTCTGCACCCTTCGGCCTGCCCGTCGTCCCGGATGTGTAGATGATCACAGCCGTGTCCTGCGGCGAGCGGGAAACGAGCTGCGGGCCATGGTCTTCGCCACTCAGCAGCGTGTCGAACGGTGTCAGTTCCGGCGCTTCGACGAGGCCCGGAATGTTCACGGAATAGATGGCGGAGACGCCCGCATCGGCTGCGCCCTTGGACGCCTCGGCGGCAACACCGGCGAAGGTGATGAACATCTTCGCCTTCGAGTTGCTGAGGTAGAAGGCGATCTCCGGCGCTTTGAGCAGCACGTTCATCGGCACGACGACGGCACCGGCCTTGAGGATTCCGAAGTAGGCAACGATGAATTGCGGCAGGTTCGGCAATTGCAGCCCGACGGTGTCGCCAGGCCCGATGCCGACCGCAGTGAGGTTGGCGGCAACTCGGTTCGACAACTCGTCGAGTTCGGCATAGGTCAGGCGGACATCGTCGAGGATCGCGACCGGTTTGTCCGGGACCCGTTTCGCTGATTCCTGCAACATGATCGCCAGGTTGAAGTCCATGGTTCGCTCCCGTCGGTAGTCGTGCGACACAGTATGGACCGGATCGACGTTTCGCAATCGGGCCACGTTCGATGTGACGAAGCGATCCACGATCGACAGGAGACAGCCAGATGAGTGACCACGAAGCAGATGGGCATCGTTCGGACGAAAACGGCCAGCCCGGTGATGTGCTGATCGTCGACAATCCCCGCCCGCACGTCAGACGCCTGACGCTCAATCGTCCGCACAAGCGCAACGCGCTGAACGACGCACTCCGTCTCGCCCTCTTCGAGGCGTTGCGTGAGGGCGACTGCGACCGCGACGTGTCGGTGATGATCGTCAGGGGTGGCGGCACGTGCTTCTCCGCCGGCTACGACCTCGGCTCGACGAATCACGATGTCGAACGCTCAATTGCCAAGGTCGACGGCTGGTGGTCGCGGCATGTTGTGAACAACTGGTTCGAGATGTGGGACATGGCGACGCCGATCATCGCCCAGGTACACGGATACTGCCTTGCAGGCGGAACGGAACTGGCGACGGCCTGCGACCTCGTCTACGTCGCAGAGGACGCGGCCATCGGCTACCCGCCGGTGCGGCTGATGTCGCCACCGGATATGCAATGGCAGACGTGGATGATGGGTCTGCGCAGAGGTATGGAGGCGCTGCTGACCGGTGACTCGATGAGCGGCGTCGAAGCGGTGTCGTCAGGTTTCGCCAATCGTGCCTACCCGCTCGCCGACTTGGACGGGTCGGTGCTGGCGATCGCCGAGCGCATCGCCAAGATTCCCTGCGACCTGCTAGCGCTGAACAAGCGCTCCGCTCACCGGGCGATGGAGGCAATGGGTATCCGCACCGGCATGCGGGCAACCGCTGAGATCCAGGCACTCGGCTTCCACCAGGCCGCCTCTCGGGAGTACCTCGCGTCATTCGCCGCAAAAGGCGTCAGCGCGGCGCTCAGCGACCGCGACCGCCAATTCGGCGACTACCGCGAACGCGACGCCCCCGCTCCCGGCACTCCATAGACCCCCCGCATTTCGTCGCCCGATATCGCGACGGGAGCACTGAGGTGCCTACAGTTCGGGGATGGGGATTGATGATGACAATTACGAAGACCTAACGGAATGCGCGCTCACGCCGGAGCTCGAGAAGCAATTGGTGGATGCGCAGAGTGAATGCGTGTTCATGTGGACGAACCGCGCCGGCGAGGCGTTCGGCGTGGTGATGTCGTACCTGCCGAAGGACGGCCGCATCTGGCTGACCGCAGCCGAGAAGCGGGCGAGGATCAGCGCAGTCCGCCGATTCCCACGTGCCTCGATCTGCATCAACGGGACGGGCACGCCGAATGGCCGCGGTAAGACGGTGACCTACAAGGGCAACTGCATCGTGCACGCCGACCGGGAGACCAAGGACTGGTTCTACCCTGAGTTCTCCCGGCGACTGCGGCCGGAGGAGCCGGCGGCAACCGTGTTCGAGAAGTTCCTCGACTCGCCCCACCGGGTGATCATCGAGTTCGTTCCCGACTACACGCTGAGCTTCGACGGCGCAGTGATGTGGCAGCGCTCCCCGGAGGTCGCCAAGTAACGGTGCACGGCGTGCATGGCGCCGCGACAGAGGTCGGCACTGCGGGCGGGTACCGTTCGATCGTGGAGTTCGATGCAAGCGTCGTGGCCGAGTATCGCCAACGGGCGGAGCCGTACATCGATATGTGGCGCGATGCTGCGCCATCGTGGCTCGACGAGCTGGAACTCGACCCGGCTCCGCCGTACAACCGGATGGGGACGCACTCACTCATGGTCGAGGACTGGTTCCAGATCGACGAACGGCAGGAGTACGAGCGCTCGTTACGACTCCGTCTCGTCGACGAGCGCAGGGATGACGTGTTCGCCGTGCTACCGACGGCGGAGGATGCAGCGATCGAGGTGTTCGAGCTGGTGCTCGGCTGGGCAACCGCCCGAGGACTGATCGGCCCCAGCACCGTCGTCGGCGGCGGTCGGCATCCGCTCGTCGAGGCAGGCCTGCTCGTCCAGGACGACCTGTGCATCATGAACCAGCGAGACGGGCATTGGCGGCTCGACGGGGCGTTCGTGTGCTTCCCATCTGTTTGGCGGCTCCACGAGAAGCTCGGTCTGGGGATGGCGGCGATCCATCAGCCGATCGGTCACCACGACGAACTGGAGAGCCGGATCGTCCGCTTCTTCGATCGCATGCGAGTCGGGAACCCGGTCTGGCGGCGCAACATGTCGCTCAAGCCGACACACGCGCTGTTCTTGCCGATATCGAAGGCGATGATGACGTCGGACACCTTGTCCGCCACCTTGTCCGCCGCCTTGTCGGCCACGGTGCCGATCGGTGAGGACGGTTCGCCGTACTGGATCCGCAGTGAGCGTCAGACGCTGACGAAGCTCCCTCGGACCGGGGCGATTCTGTTCGCCATCCGCACACAGATCGCCCCAGTGTCGGTGCTGCTGCGACGCCCAGACATCGCCGAAGCCATCGTCACGATGTACGAGTCGTGGGATGAGGAGATGATGGCGTTCAAAATGGCGGACCCGAACGTCAGAACAAGCTTGCTGCCCTGGCTACGGACCGTGGCGACCGGGAAACCGATGAGCTGATGGGGTCGACAGCACACCACGCTGCCCAACCGGCCGAGGACGGCGGTCAGGACTTGCGGATTTTCTGGGGGTCAGTTGCTGCGGGGTAGGTTGAGTCCGTCGGTCCGTGTCGTGGGCTGGTGAGCTCGAGGAGGGCAGATGGCCGAAGCACCGCCACTTCGTTTCCGGGTACCTGAGCCGCTCGCCCGCCCGGGCGAGCAGCCCGACTTCTCCTACGTGCAGATCTCCGATCCTGGTGCGGTCCAACGTCCTGATGTCGCCGCCGCCGCAGCGGAACTGCGCGACCTGTCGTACTCGTTGATTCGTGTACTGGGCGACGATGGTGTCGCAGTCGGCCAGTGGGCACCCGAGATCCGCGCCGAGGCGTTGATCGTCGGGCTGCGGGCGATGATGACGACCCGCGCCTACGACGCCAGGATGCTTCGGGCGCAACGCCAGGGCAAGACCTCGTTCTACATCGCCTCGACCGGCGAGGAGGCGATCGCCGTCGGTCAGGCGCTCGAACTCGGCCAGCGCGACATGTTCTTCCCGACCTACCGGCAGCAGGGATGGCTCGTCGCCAGAGGCTGGCCGCTTGTGCAGATGATGTGCCAGGTGTTCTCCAACGAACAGGACCGCCTGCGCGGCCGGCAGATGCCGATCATGTATTCGGCCAAGGACGTCGGGTTCTTCTCGATCTCCGGCAACCTCGGAACGCAGTACATCCAGGCGGTCGGTTGGGCGATGGCTTCGGCGATCAAGGGCGATACCGCTATCGCCTCCGGTGTCGTCGGTGAGGGCGCGACGGCGGAAGCCGACTTCCATCATGCGCTGACGTTCGCCTCGACCTATGACGCGCCGGTGATCCTCAACGTCGTCAACAACCAGTGGGCGATCTCGTCGTTCCAGGGCATCGCCGGTGGCGAAGGACCATCGTTCGCTGCCCGGGCGATCGGCTACGGGATTCCCGGGCTGCGGGTCGACGGCAACGACTACCTGGCCGTCGTCGCTGCAACACGATGGGCAGCAGAGCGGGCGCGATCGAACCACGGCCCGACGGTCATCGAATGGGTGACGTATCGCGCCGCTGCACACTCGACGTCCGACGATCCTTCGAAGTACAGGCCGAAAGACGAATGGAAATCATGGCCGTTGGGTGACCCGATCGACCGCCTGCAGCGGCACCTGATCGCCAGTGGTGCCTGGTCGCACGAGCAGCACGCAGACCTTCATGCCGACATCGAACGACTCGTGCTCGAGGCGGCGAAGGAGGCAGAGAGCTACGGAACCCTGCTCGATGGACGGGTGGCCAGTTCGAAGAGCATCTTCGACGACGTCTTCGAAGTGATGCCGCCGCACCTACGCCGGCAGCAGCGAGAGTTGGAAGGGTGAGATGGCCGCCACGCAGATCACATCCGACAATGACACGGTCGACAACGACACAGCCGACAACGACACAGCCGACAATGACACAGCCGACAACAACGACACAGCCGACAATGACACAGCCGACAATGACACGGTCGACAACGACGACACAGACGAGATGAGCATGACGAGCGGGATGACGAACGAGCAAGCAGGTGAACTGACCAGTCGCCCGATGGCGATGAATATCGCCATCCGCTCGGCGCTCGACGTGATGCTCGGGCGCGACGAAGACGTCGTGACCTTCGGGGAGGATGTCGGCTACTTCGGTGGAGTGTTCCGGTGCACTGACGGACTGCAGCAGAAGTACGGGGTGCATCGGGTCTTCGACACGCCGATCGCCGAGGGCGGGATCATCGGTGTCGCCGTCGGCATGGCAGCGTACGGTCTGCGGCCGGTTCCCGAGATCCAGTTCGCCGACTACGTCTATCCCGGACTCGACCAGTTGATCTCCGAGGCAGCCAGGCTGCGTTACCGGTCCGGAGCCGAATTCACTGCGGCAATGACGGTGCGGATGCCATGCGGTGGAGGCATTCACGGTGGCCAGACGCATAGCCAGAGCCCGGAGAGCATCTTCACCCACGTCTGCGGCTTGAAGACGGTGATGCCGTCGAATCCCTACGACGCCAAGGGTCTGCTGATCGCGGCGATCGAGGACAACGATCCGGTGATCTTCCTCGAGCCGAAGCGGATCTACAACGGTCCGTTCGACGGGCACTACGAACGGCCGGTCGTGCCGTGGTCGAGTCATCCACTCGGCGTCGTGCCGGACGGCTACTACCGCATACCGCTCGGTCGTGCCGCCATCCGCCGATCCGGGAACGACCTGACTGTGCTGACGTACGGAACGATGGTGCATGTCTGCGAGGTCGCCGCCCAGGAAAGTGGTGTCGACGCCGAAGTGATCGACCTGCGCACACTGCTGCCACTCGACACGGACACGATCGAGGCGTCAGTTGCCAAAACCGGCCGCTGTGTGATCGTCCACGAGGCAACGCTGACGAGTGGTTTCGGTGCGGAGTTGGCAGCGACAGTTCAGGCCAGTTGCTTCTACTCGTTGGAGGCCCCGATCGAGCGAGTAACCGGCTGGGATACGCCCTATCCGCATGCCCAGGAGTGGGACTACTTCCCCGGCCCGGCGCGCGTCGGAGCGGCGTTCAAAAGAGTGGTCGCGGCCTGAGATGAGCAGCTATGTGATCAAACTGCCAGACGTCGGAGAGGGCATCGCCGAGGCGGAGATCGTTGCCTGGCACGTCAACGTCGGCGACACGATCGGCGAAGACGATCCGATCGTCGAGGTGATGACCGACAAGGCGACCGTCGAATTGCCGTCGCCCGTGTCCGGAAAGATCGTCAGACTCGGTGCCGAGATCGGCGATCTCGTGCCGGTCGGTTCCGACCTCATCTGGATCGATCTCGCAGACCACAACGCTGATCAGAGTGCAGCCGAGAACCCGGACGACAACGGCGACGCATCGGGTGGCGGTGCGACGGCCGCGCTGCCGGAGGGCGTCGTCGCGCTGGCTTCGGAGTCGCACCTCGCCGCCGACATGCAGCCCGATGTAGCGAGCGAGCGGCCGACCGCCCGGGTCGTGTCTGCGGGAGGGCCGCCGACGCCGACAGCGCCGCGTACAACCCCGTCCAGCGCAACCCCGTCGACTGGGCCAGCCGTATCCCAACCTCGTCCGGCTCGGTCCACGAAGCTGGGCGCAGCGACGTCGAAGCCACTTGCTGCGCCAGCCGTCCGCAGGCGGGCGCAGGCACTCGACATCAACCTCGGCGAGATTGTCGGAAGCGGACCGGATGGCCGAGTCGAGCACGCCGACCTCGATACCCATCTCACGAGCGCCGTGGCTGTGTACCGATCGGTTCATGGCTCTACGGTGGTCGATGCGGCAGCCGCTGCTGACGAGGTACAGGCGGTCAAGATCGTCGGTCTGCGCCGCAATATCGCCCAGCGGATGAAGATCGCCAAGGATCGCATCCCGCATTTCACGTACGTCGACGAAATCGACATGACCGAACTCGAACGACTTCGCGCCCAACTCAACGACGACCGTGCTGCCGGTCTGCCGAAGCTGACGATGCTGCCGTTCCTGATGCGCGCCGTCATCGTCGCCGTCGTCGACTTCCCGCAGATGAACGCCCGCTTCGACGACGAGGCCGGCGTGGTGCAGCGCTACCGCGCCGTACACCTCGGCGTCGCCGCGCAAACCCCCAAGGGGCTGATGGTGCCGGTGCTCGAACATGCGGAATCGCACGATCTGTGGAGTTCGGCGACGGAGGTCGCGAGGCTCGCTGCCGGAGCGCGGGACGGGACGATCAAACTCGCCGAATTGAGCGGCTCGACGATCACCATCAGCAGCCTCGGCGCCGTTGGCGGCATCGTCTCGACACCGATCATCAACTATCCGGAGGTAGCGATCATCGGCGTCAACAAGATGGTCCAGCGACCTGTTTACGTCGACGGCCAGTGGGTGCCCCGCCAGATGATGAACCTCTCGTCGTCGTTCGACCACCGCGTGGTCGATGGCTTCGACGCCGCCCAGTTCATCCAGAGAATCCGCGAACTGTTGGAGACCCCTGCGTTGCTCTTCATGTCGTAACAGCGGCCCGAGTCACGAGATATCGCAGATGCTGCGGGATTCGGTGACGCGGGCGGCACACGAGGCGACCGGCGGCGTCATTTCAGCGCGCACGACCAGGCGAGATGACCTGACAGTGTCCCACCGCTGCTGGAGATCATGTCCGAGAATTGCAGGTAGTCGCCCGACGAATCGACGGTGAGGCTGGCGTTCGGCGATTCGCCAACCAGCGCCCACAACTGTGATCGGGCTCCGTTGTCCGCTTCGGCGGTCAACTGCAGTTCCGGCGGGCTGTGTACTCCCTGTCCACCGCTGCCCGGCGGCAGCGAGATCGTCATGGTGAACGAAGAACCGTCGACAAGCTTCGTCCTGAACACCCACGCAGTCTTGGAGACCTGCTTGTCGCACGTGCCACGGAAGACGAACGGTGCTCCGTCGAGCACGGCGTGCAGTTGGCTCGCCTGCAATTCACCCTGCAGATCGAGCGGTCCGCCGAACTCCGGATGCCTGAGCGAGGGGAACACCTTGACGACGGCGCTGTGCAGCGAATTGTTCAACCCGGCGCCGATGAAGACCACGATGGCAAGGGCAACGAACAGCGTGACGAGGCGACCGATCCACCGCCCGACGTGAAGGCGCCGCCCGAGTGTTGCCGGGACCGGTTGGTTGAATTGCCGGTGGGACGAGAGCTCGGCGATCATCGACTGCACGGCTGTCGCTGCTCCCTCGACGCCGCCCAGTTGCTGCGGGTCGATGTCGTCGATGCGGATCACCCGCCAGCCACTCCCGGCGCTCATCGCCGCACCGCAAAAACGGCACGAGCCGGTGCTGGCATCGAGCGAAGCACCACAGTTGTGACAGCGCTCTCCCTGGGCGGCATGCATGGTAAGAGATCCGGAGAGGCGCTGGAAGCACCAGTGCTGATCCCGGCGGTCGACGTCCGGATCGTCGTGGCCGTCGTGCGGTTGCCGCTGTCCCGTCGGGCCAGGCGTGGCGACCGGTCTCCAGGTCGAGGTGAAGTGAACCACTGCGGTGTCGTCGAAGGCATCGCTCGATAGCGACATCAGGCGACCGGACGAAGCGTCGTCCGGCGCTGGGGCGATGATCTTGCCGTGTTGGCACGCTTCGGTGATCTCGGTCTGCTCGCGAGCTGCCAGATCCGCCGAGAGCACCGCACGGCACAGTTCGGGCTTGCACTCGGCATGCGCCCGGCCGACGAGCCAGAATGCTTGCTGCGCCTCGGCAAGGAACAGGTCGAGGTCGAAGGCTGCGTCGCGTAACTTGATCGCGGCAATCGCCGCATCGACGCTGTATAGGTCTGGTGGTGGTGGTGGTGGTGGCGGTTGGGAGATTGGCGGAGGTGGCGTCGGCATGGGTGTCGTGTCTCTGGGTGCTGGTGTGTTCTGACGATCAGGTCGTCGCGACGATCGGTAGAAGCAGGTCGAGGTCGGCGATCTCGAAGTCGAAGCGGTCGAGTTCACCGGGGGTTGTGTTGCGCCAGTTGTACCAGCACGTGTTGATGCCGTAATTCGTACCGCCCTGGATGTCCGAGCTGAGGCTGTCGCCGACCATCAACGACGACGCCTTGGACGGATTGCGGAGTCGTTCGAAAGCGATATCGAAGATCGCAGTGAACGGCTTCGAGCAACCGACTTCGGCGGAGATCACCACAGCCTGGAAGTACCGGGCGATGCCGAGACGCTCGATCCGCGCTCGTTGAATATCGCTGAGCCCGTTGGTGACGAGGCCGAGTGACGCATGCTCGGCGACGGCCTCGAGCATCTCCAACACTCCGGGATAGAGCTCTCCGTGCTGGCCGAGGCCGAGAGCGAAGCCGTCACTCAGCTGTGTTGGATCTGCGTCCAATCCGGCCTCGGCGATCAGTTGTTCGAACCGGGTGGTGCGTACCTGTCCAGGTGTGATCTCCTGTCGTTCGACTGCATGCCAGAGCGCCGTGTTGATGCGGTCGTACGCCGGCAGGTGACGGTGCGGTTCGTCGACGCCGGCTGCTCGCAGCGCCTGCTCGAACGCCAATGCTTCGGAGGCATCGGAGTCCAGCAGCGTATGGTCGAGGTCGAACAGCACAGTCGTGAACCTCGCCTGCTTCATTTGCTACCAACTCCTGCCGTGCTCGATGTCGGAACAGGAAGCTACCGCGCCTGCGCCGCCTGAGTGTCCTACCTGCGCAACGCCACCGCCACGCCGCCGTGCTCCTTCGTCGCCGTAGTCGTGCCGCCGGGCAGATGCGAGAACCGATCACGACACGATCACCGGCGACACACGCACGTTGCGGCAACCGATTCGGCATCGGCGAGCCGTCCGAGTAGCAGTGGCTCCGTCGTGGCTCAGTCGCGACCCTGCCAGGTCGCGATATCGACCTTGTTGCCTTGAGCGTCGGCGAGCGTCCACCATGCCGGCGAGTGGGCGTCGGAGACCAGCGTTCCGCCAGCATCGAGTGCTGCTCCGATCCGAGCCGATGCAACGTCAGCGGGTACGTCGATGTCGATGTGGAAACGCTGCTTCGGCGGTTCGTGAGCGTCGGTCTGCTGGAGGAACAGGCCCGGTGTATGACCATCGGAGTCGAAGAGGAAATCATCGAATCCAGCTTCCGGCTCGAGGCCGAGCACGGCCTGCCAGAACGGTCTGATCTCGTCCGAATCGGTGGTGTCGAGCGCCAGCGTGACGACCTGGAGCTCTGCGGTCAGTGGCGTCGCACGGAGCCCATCGGCGAACTGGCTGACGAGGCGTGCGAGACGCACGTCGCGTCGCGTGATACCCCCGACATCGTGGCTGCGCAACGTGATGTCGAGGTGGCTGTAGCGAAGATCGACGTCAGGGTGATGATCGACGCTGTCTGCCTCCGCAGCGATCTGCCCGAGTAACGACATCCCGATATCGAACGTGCGGGTCTGGAATCGAGCGCGGAGTTTGCCGGCCAGGTACCGCCAATCATCGAGGTGTTCGTCGACAAGTTCGCCTGGCGTCAGCGTCTGCCTATCGGCTGGAGTTATTGGGCTCATGGCAACCACCTGTCAGTTCTCGACCCGTAGCGACTGCGATGACGGTAGCAGTGCAGTGCCGACGGCGGCTTCCAACTCTGCGTTCTCGTCGCACGACGATTCGTCGTAGGTGATGTCGTCCACGAAGAACTCGAGATAGACGAAGTCCCCCGTTGCCTCGCTCCGGCACCAGCGGGCTGCGCCCGTTGCGCCGATACGACGCTTGCCGAATTGGCGATACCCGCTGATCGGCGTCGACCATCGTGACCGTCTCTGCCTGGTCCATCTCGGGTCCACTGGCGTCGACCATCGTGATCGCCGAGCAGGCTTTGACGCGCATCGTCGCCGACGTTCCGGAATATTCATGGAGTACGTCGACCGGAATTCCGGCCATCGTCGCGTCCATCGAGAACAGCCTGCTCGGCGCTCTGCCGTACGTGTTGACCTGTTCGCCCGTGAAGTGCATCCATGGTTTGTCGGCTGCCGGGCGAATTCGTCCATGGAAAAGGGCGCAAAAGCCGTGAACTCGGGGCTGCCCGACGGCACCGCTTGCCGCAACGTAGCGGGCAACGCTCGCAGGAAGACGGGCGAGGCCACCTTCAGTGACGAGCGGAGCGGTTGCGCCGACCACGGCCGGCCGTCTTAGGGCGGCGAGTTGGCGGTACCTGGAGCGGAGGCTCGGCGGTCCTTCAGCGAGGAAACCGTGTAGAGCAGCGAGCAACAGGATCGCGTTGGCAATCGATCCAGCCTTGGCATCTCGCCATGACGTGACGATCATGGCTTGGGAGGCGACGGCCCCGACGGCACCGATGATCCACCACCACCGGACCCCGAAGGCAAGGAGAGCGGCTGAGCAGACGACGAGTATCGCCGCCACCAGCCAGGCGAACGCCGCAGCCGTGCCGATCGGCTGCTTCAGCGCAGAGACGTCGATCCAGCCGAATCCTTTCGCTGCTCCCATGAGATGAACGAGCCCATGGACGAGGACAATCCCGATGGCGATGAAACGAACGGCTCGTCTCATCGCCTTGACGGCTCGCGACGCAGGACCCGGTGTCCTCCATCGAGGCTCGCTCCCGCCGCTGGGCGCGACGGCGTCACATCGCGAGCGGCGACCTCGAGGCCGGCGTCCCAACCCGGGGCCCGACCATCGTCGGGAGGGTGGGTTCCGGTGACGTCGATGCCGGCGCTGCGAAGCAGCCAGGCGGTGACGGAATTCGAGTTCCACATCTCCCCGGCGGCGAGTTCGTCTCGCCCCCACACCGGCGTCGGCACAGCCGAGACGAGCGCAAGGACTCGTTCGACTTGCACCGGGTCGACGCTCATCGTGACGACGGAACGGGCCTCGGCGAGGTCGGGTATCGCGCCGTCGAACCAGGAGCGGATCTCGTAGCGGAACACTCGAAATCGACCCAACCATCGAACACCGACCGACCCATGAGCCACCACCCCGCGTCGCTCAGGGTGGGCATCGACGGTCGGTGCCATCTCGATGACCCAACGTCCTCCGCAACTCGTGACGACAAGCGCAGAGTGGTAGAGATCGTGCCGCCGTCGCCGCTGGATCGAGGCGCAGATCGTCTCGTAGAGCTTGCCGCTCGAGCGCACGACACGCTGACCCGCTCCGAGTGGAATCCAGATGAGCGTCACGGTCTCCGTCGCAACACTCGTGCCGCCAGTCCGATGGTTCTGCGGTGACGTGATGTCCATGGAACCATCTCAGACGGCGCCGAGGTACCGCGCCTAGGGTCGAAGGTCCCGGAGTATCGGCGGGATGCTAATCGGACGTGACGTGATTGTCGGCCGGTAGGTTCGATTATATGAACAGTGTTCGGATGGAGCAGTCGCGTACATTCCCGGTGACCGTGGAACGAGCATACGACGTCGTGTTGCCAGCACCGTTGACCGATATCTTCAGTCGGCGTTATGGCCTGATCGCGCCGATTGCGGACGTCGAAGGTCAACAGGGCGTGTGGGGGACCGCCGTCGGTCGGACCCGCACGATTCGACTCAGCGATGGTGGCACGATGCTCGAGACACTGACGGTTCTCGACCGTCCACATCGATTCGGTTACACGATCGCCAACATCACCGGAATGATGAAAGCGCTCGTTGTCTCCGTCGACGGAACGTGGACATTCGATCCGGCGGGCAGCGGTGTACGGATCACGTGGGCATGGGATGTCACCCCGACTGCGAGAGCCGGCCGTGCAGCGATGCCGCTGTTTTCGAAGCTTTGGGCCGGCTACGCCCGTCAGGCAATGGAGCAGATCGAACACATCCTCGTTCCCTGAACGACGCGATGTGGCATGCCGGAACGACTGTCGCCTCGTTCGGTGATCGTCGCGCGGCCGTGATGATCGACGTTCTCCAGCAGCCACCGACGAATGAGTCGTCCGGCGTCGCCGGGGATGATGCGGTCGGGTATGGTCGCGTCGGGGACGGAAGGCTGGCCTTCCACGAGTGAAACGAGGACCATGAATGGTCGAAAAGAGCTTGCCTGTGCTTCCGGGGCGCCTCGGTGACCCGGGAATGTCCTTGAAGGACGATCCACGCGCCGACCCGCGCATGATCGCAGCGATGGAACCGTTCGGACTCGGCGACATCCCACCACCGTCCCCGGTCGCTTTCGACTCGCCCCGCGATGCACTCCTCGAGTACATCGACGCCGCCGAGCAAGGTTTCGAAGGTCTGTTCGCCATTCTCGGCGCTTCGATGGGACCGATGCCCGAGGTGAGCCGCAGTGTCGAAATCATCCGAGGAATCGACGGCAACGACGTCACGTTGTTCATCCACCGGCCAGAGGGATCCAGCGGTCCGCTCCCCGGCGTGCTGCACATCCATGGCGGTGGCATGGTCCTGCTCGAAGCGGCCGGGGCGGGCTACGCGCGTTGGCGAGACGAACTGGCCGCGACGGGCATGGTCGTGGTCGGCGTCGAGTTCCGCAACGGTGGCGGCAAGCACGGCCCGCATCCGTTTCCGGCCGGGCTCAACGATTGCAGCTCGGCGCTGCAATGGATCGGTGACAACAGGGACAAACTCGGCATAGCGAAGCTGATCCTGTCCGGCGAATCCGGCGGCGGCAACCTGACACTCGCAACGACGCTCGCAGCCAAGCGCAACGGCAATCTCGATCTCATCGACGGCGTCTATGCACAGTGCCCGTACATCTCCGGCGTCTACGGCGCGCCGATTCCGGAACTCGCATCACTGTGCGAGAACGACGGCTATTTCCTTGCATGCGATCAGATGGGCGCAATGGTCAAGGTCTACGATCCGGCGAACGACCACGCCCACAATCCGCTGGCCTGGCCGTACTTCGCCGAACCGGACGACCTCGCAGGACTTCCACCGCACGTCATCTCCGTCAACCAGTTGGATCCGCTCCGCGATGAAGGGCTCGTCTACTTCCGCAAGCTGCTCGATGCCGGGGTTTCGGCGGTCAGCCGGACGGTCAACGGCACCTGCCATGCCGGCGACTGCATCTTCCGTGAAGCGATGCCAGACGTCTACCTGGCAACGATCCGCGACATCAGAGGGTTTGCCGCCTCCTTGTAGCACGCTCGGGGGGATCGGGACGTCTCGCTCGGAGCTGGAACGAGACGGTGACAGTTTTCGGTTGCGAACCACTGGACTGTCGCGCACTTGGGACGAACGGCTCTATCGGCTGGAGCTGAAAGCCGAGAGGATTGCCAGGGTATGACACACCTCACCGATCCCGGTTGCCGAGTCGTCGTGGACGGCAACGAGGCCGCTGCCCGAGTCGCCCACCTGCTCTCGGAAGTGATCGCCATCTACCCGATCACTCCGGCCTCGCCGATGGGTGAACTCGCCGATGATTGGAGTGCGAAGGGCCGGCAGAATCTGTGGGGCGTGGTTCCCGAAGTGATCGAGATGCAGAGTGAGGCCGGGGCTGCCGGCGTTCTGCACGGTGCGGTCACGAGGGGGGCGCTGGCGACGACGTTCACGGCGAGCCAGGGCTTGCTGCTGATGCTGCCGAACATGTTCAAGATCGCCGGCGAGCTGACCCCTGCGGTGATCCACGTGGCAGCACGCGCCCTTGCCACGCATGCGCTGAGCATCTTCGGCGATCACAGCGATGTGATGGCAGCGAGGACCACTGGGTTCGTGATGCTCTGTTCGAGCAACGTCCAGGAGGCAGGCGATTTTGCTGCCGTTTCGCATGCTTCGACATTGGAGTCGCGGGTGCCGTTCCTGCACTTCTTCGACGGATTCCGTACCAGTCACGAGCTGAACACCATTGAACAGACCACGTCGGCACAGATCGCCTCGATGCTCGACGACTCCTGCCTCAGCGGCCATCGCGGTCGAGGACTGGATCCCGATCGGCCGGTGCTGCGCGGCAGTGCACAGAATCCTGACGTCTTCTTCCAGGCGCGTGAAGCCTGCAGCCCGTTCTATGCGGCGGTGCCCCGAATCGTGCAGGCGAAGATGGACAGGCTGGCAGAACTCACAGGCCGCAGCTACCACCTCGTCGACTACCACGGCGCACTCGATGCAGAACGGGTCATCGTGCTGATGGGTTCTGGCGCCGGCGCGACACGCGAAACCGTCGACGCGCTGTGCGCCGCCGGCGAACGCGTCGGCGTCGTCATCGTTCGGCTCTTCCGCCCGTTCCCGACCGAACAGTTGCTGGCAGCGCTCCCGCCGACCACCCGCACGGTCGTTGTCCTCGACAGGACCAAGGAGCCCGGCGCACCGTTCGAGCCGCTCCACAGTGACGTCCTCTCGGCACTCTGGCACAGCCCGCCGCAGGCGTGGCCGGACGGTCGCCTTCCGCGGGTGATCGGCGGCCGGTACGGCTTGGGCAGCAAGGAGTTCACGCCGGCAATGGCGAAGGCGGTATTCGACGAGGCGGCGCGTGACGAGCCGCGCAACAGCTTCACGATCGGCATCATCGACGATGTCAGCCACAGCAGCCTCGCGTGGGATCCGACGTTCCGCACCGACGCGGCGCGCGTCCGTGCGGTGTTCTACGGCCTGGGCGCCGACGGTACGGTCGGAGCGAACAAGAACACGGCGAAGATCGTCGGTGACAACACCGACCTCAATGTCCAGGCCTACTTCGTCTACGACTCGAAGAAGTCGGGCTCGATGACCGTGAGCCACCTCCGGTTCGATCCGCAGCCGATCGAGAGCACCTACCTGATCGACCAAGCGACGTTCGTCGGTGTTCACCAGTGGAGCTTCCTCGACCGCCTGGACGTACTGACCGTCGCGGCGCCTAGCGCCACGGTGCTGATCAACAGCCCGTACCCTGCTGAGCAGTTGTGGGACCGGCTCCCGATCGAAGTGCAGGACGCCGTGCTGTCCAAGGGGCTCCAACTGCATGCGATCGATGCAGGCGCCGTCGCCCAAGCTGCTGGCCTCGGCGGACGCGTCAACACCGTGATGCAGACCTGCTTCTTCGCGCTGTCCGGCATTCTCCCGGCCGATGAGGCCACCGCCGAGCTGAAGAGAGCGATCTCCAAGACCTACGGCAAACGGGGTGAGGCGGTCGTCGAGCGCAACACCGCTGCCGTCGACACTGCACTCGCACACTTGCATCGCGTCCCCGTTCCGGAGTCGATCACGGCGACCCGCCACCGTCGCCCGGCTGTCGCTGCAGGCGCCGACGACTTCGTGCAACGCGTGACCGCGCGGATGCTGGCCGGCGAGGGAGATCTGCTCCCGGTGAGCGCCCTTCCACCCGACGGGACGTTCCCGACGGGAACGTCGAAGGTGGAGAAGCGCACCATCGCCATCGAGATCCCGGTGTGGGAGCCGGATCTGTGCATCGACTGCGGCAAGTGCGCCATCGTCTGCCCCCACGCCGCAATCAGGATGAAGGTCTACGATCCGTCGGCGCTCGACGGGGCCGGCCCCGATTTCAAGACCAAGTCGTTCCGCAGCCGCGAGGTTCCCGGTCTCTCGCTCACCGTGCAGGTCGCCCCCGACGACTGCACCGGATGCGGGCTCTGCGTAACAGCCTGCCCCGCTCATGACAAGTCCGAAGTGAAACGGAAGAGCATCAACCTCCGCCCGATCGACGAGCACCTCGAAGCGGAGCGCATCGCCTGGGACACGTTCGTCGATCTGCAAGCGGCCGACCCCGCCCAGTGGGACCCCGCTTCGGTCAAGACGAGTCAGCTGCGCCAACCGCTCTTCGAGTTCAGCGGTGCGTGTGCAGGATGCGGCGAAACGCCGTACCTCAAGCTGCTGACCCAGTTGTTCGGCGACCATCTCCTGATCGCCAACGCCACCGGCTGCAGCAGTATCTACGGCGGCAATTTGCCGACGACGCCGTATACGGTCAACGCCGAAGGTCGCGGTCCGGCGTGGAGCAACAGCCTGTTCGAGGACAACGCCGAGTTCGGCCTCGGGATCCGGCTCGGGTTCGAGGCCCAGCGGCGTGCTGCGCTGGACGTGCTCGCCCGGCTCGCCGCCAAATTCTCGACGGAGATCGATGGCCGGTTGGTCGCGGCGATCGTCGCCGGAGTCGAAGATGCGGACGACCTCGGTATCCGTGCTCAACGCGCACGTGTCGCCGAGTTGCGCAACGCTGTCGCCGGTCTCACCGACCCGGACGCGTTGCACCTCGCAGACCTCGCCGGAACACTCGTGCGCAAGAGCACCTGGATCGTCGGCGGCGACGGATGGGCCTACGACATCGGCGCCGGCGGCCTCGACCATGTGCTCGCCAGCGGCCGTAACGTGAACATCCTCGTGCTCGATACCGAGGTCTACTCGAACACCGGCGGCCAGGCCTCCAAGGCAACCCCGCGTGGCGCTGTGGCGAAGTTCGCCGCTGGTGGCAAGTCGACCGGCAAGAAGGATCTCGGACTCGAAGCGATGAGCTACGGGGATGTTTACGTCGCCCACATCGCCATGGGCGCGAGCGAGATCCAAACCGTCAAAGCTCTGCTCGAGGCCGAAGCGTGGCCAGGCGTTTCCCTGGTCATCGCCTACAGCACGTGCATCGCCCACGGTTTCGACATGGGCAACTCGATGACGCAGCAGAAGGTCGCAGTCCAGAGCGGACACTGGCCGCTGTACCGCTACCGGCCTGGTGAGGGAGAGCTGACCCAGCCGTTCCAGCTCGACAGCGCAGCACCGACCGTGCCGTTCGCAGACTTCGCCGCAAGCGAGGCTCGGTTCTCGATGCTCGCCAGGAGCAACCCGAGCCGAGCGGCCGAACTCACCGCCCTCGCCCAGGCCGATGTCGATTCGCGGTACAGCTACTACCGCCAACTTGCCGATCTGCAACGTTCGGCACCAGCACATGCCGGCACAATCGTCGCCGACGACACCGCCTCCGAAGGTGGGGAAGACTGATGACGACGTTCACGACGAAGTACCTCGGATTCACCCTCAGCAGTCCGCTGGTGGCATCGGCGAGTCCGCTCACCGGGAACCCGGAGATGTGGGAACGAATCGAGCTGGCCGGAGCGGGAGCCGTCGTGCTGCCGTCGTTGTTCGAGGAGCAGATCGAAGGCGACGCCTTCGCCCTCGACCTCGCCCGCGATCAGGGCACGGAGTCGTTCGGCGAAGCGCTGACGTATCTCCCGGATGTCGGAAGCGTCGAAACCGATCCTGATCGCCATCTGACGCTCGTCGAGGAGGCCAGGAACCACCTGTCGATCCCGGTGATCGCCAGCCTCAACGGCACAACGCCAGGCGGTTGGGTGCGATACGCCCGGCACCTCGCCGACGCCGGCGCACAGGCCATCGAACTGAACCTCTACGACGTCGTGACCGACCCCCGCCAGAGCGCTGCCGACGTCGAACGACGCTACATCGAACTCGTCGAAGCGGTCCGCGCCGAGATCACGATTCCGCTGGCGGTGAAGGTCGGACCATGGTTCACGGCCTTCGCCCATTTTGCCGCTGCACTGCAAAACGCCGGGGCCGATGGGTTGGTGCTGTTCAACCGCTTTTACCAGCCCGACATCGACCTCGACACACTCGAGGTCACACCGCGTCTCGAACTGTCGACCTCCGCCGAACTCCGTCTTCCGCTGCATTGGATCGGCGTCCTCAGCGGCACCACCACCTGCTCCCTCGCTGCGACCACCGGTGCGCACACCGGTGACGACGCGCTGAAACTGCTGCTGGCCGGCGCCGACGCCGTGATGACCACCAGCGCCCTGTTGCGACGTGGCCCGGAGCACCTCATCGTGATGGAGGCCGAGATGCGTGCATGGATGGAGGAACGCGACTACGACAGCGTCGAACAACTGAAGGGCAGCATCAGCCGCCGCAACGTGCCGGACCCCGAGGTGTACGAGCGGGCGAACTACTACCAGGCGCTCCATTCGTGGAAGCCGACGTCACCGGCCGGCTGACCCAATCGCCCGACCCGAGCGGGCCGGCGACTGACTCCTGCGTGGCGTTATCGACACGCTGACGAAGCAGTCGCCGCGTTCATCGTTCATCAGCGCGTCGTTCTGATCTGCACGGGCGACGCGTTCACGTAGTCGTCGAGGGTGGCGTGGCAATGTCGGAGGCGGCTCTCCTGGTATCGAGCGAGCGTGACGCCGGGCTTGCGCGATGTGCGGAGGCCCTTCTGGATGCGAATCAGGTTGTCGGTGTCCTGATCGGCGACCATCGCCGCGGATCCGAGTTCGGGGCATCGGCCCACTTCTGATCGGCGCTCAGCATCGTCATCGTCGCCGGTGCGGGGTGGCTGCCGTCAATTGAGTTCGAGAAGAGGGCCATGATCTCCACGATCGACCCTCCGGATCGTCCCCGTTCGGTCGGAACCGATACGTGATCGGGAGCGCTTGGCCGCCCAGGGAACCATGTTGGGAACAGCATGTACTCAACGAGGTCCAACGATTCCGTGTCAGAGAGCGCCGACATGTCGAGTTGCGTCGACCGGGCGATCTGCTCCCGGGATCGTTGTGCCAGCTTTGCTCTGGCTGTTTCGCCGTCGCCGACCTCGATCGGCCTACCGGCGAAGAACGGCACGTTGCGACGCATTTCCTCAATGGTCCGCTCCGGCGGAATGCCCTTCATCGAAGGACTCGGGACGGCTTGCACGCTGATCATCCGGCTGACGTGACGAATGCCGGGCCACACGTCGTACTGTGTGTTCGAGTCGCCGTAGTAGCCGAGGACCTGCGGATCGGCGATCGCCACGTGGTACGCCTCGACGACCGCTTTCATCGCCAGTTTCCAGTTGCATGGCATGATCTTGGCGATGAATTGACGAATCGTCGCGAGAGGTTCTCGAACGGTGTTGTTGTGCCGACGACTGGTTGCGTGGCTGCAGCGGACAGGTCGTCGGTCAACTCGTCGACGAGCACGCCGAGGGCATCATCCTTCGACGTGAAATAGGAGTAGTAGGGGGCCCGCGATCCACCGGCGATCCGCACGATGTCCGAGACGCTGGTCTCGACATATCCTCCTTTCTCGAACGCCCGCCTGGCGGCCTCGAGAAGCTCGGCTCGGCGCCGCTGGCTCCTTATGGTCGAGGTCGAGTGTTCAGCGGTGCGGGCCACTGATCGACGCTACCCCGACCAACCCCGGGGTCTCCGCTCACGCTCATCGCGTCGACCTGTACCTCGTTCTCGGCGTTCGTCGCCTGAATCGCTGCTCCTGATGACGTTCGACCCTGGTCGGCGCCGCCTTCGTCGGCGGACAATGAGGTCATCCATCGAGGAGGTCGCCATGAAGGCAGCAGTCGTGCACGAGTTCGGCAGTCCACTGGTCGTGGAGGAGGTGCCCGTTCCGGTGCCAGCGGTCGGGCAGATTCTCGTTCGTGTAGAGACGTCAGGTCTGTGTCATACCGACATTCATGCAGCGGGTGGTGATTGGCCGGCGAAGCCGTCGCCGCCATTCATACCGGGTCACGAAGGTGTCGGTGTCGTCGAACGCCTCGGCGAAGGGGTGACCAGAGTACGCGAGGGCGATCGTGTCGCAGTTCCGTGGCTCGGTTGGGCATGTGGCGCCTGCGAGGCGTGTGCATCGGGATGGGAGACCCTGTGCCCGGATGCGCGTTACACCGGATACTCGGTCAATGGTGCGTTCGCTGAATATGTGGTCGCCGACGCTGCATTCGTCGGACTTGTCCCCGCCGAGATCGATCCGCTCGACGCTGCCCCGCTCACCTGTGCCGGTGTGACGACGTACAAGGCCATCAAGGTTTCCGGCGCACGTTCATCCGATCTCGTGGCGATCTTCGGTGTCGGCGGCCTCGGCCATCTCGCCGTGCAGTACGCGCAGATCGCCGGTGCGACCGTCGCCGCAGTCGACCTCGTCGAGGCGAAACTCGACGTCGCCAAACAACTCGGTGCCGCCTACACCATCAACTCGAAGACTCACGATGCAGTCGAGGAGATCCAGGCTCTCGGTGGCGCGAATTGTGCGATCGCCTTGGCCGCGTCGCCTGTTGCCTGCGAGCAGGCCCTGGCCAGTTTGAAGCGCAATGGAACGCTCGTCCTCGTCGGGCTGCCGAAGGACAACATCATGCGCCTGCCGATCTTCGAAACGGTGTTGAAAGGGATCAAGGTCGTCGGGTCGTTCGTCGGGACGAGGCTCGACCTCAGGGAAACATTCGCCCTGCACGCTGCCGGAAGGACCACGGTCGTGCGCGAGTCGCGCCAACTCGACCAGGTCAATCAGGCAATTGCCGAGGTTCTCGCCGGGACGGTAGAAGCCCGGCTCGTGTTCGATCTGCGGACATCATGACGTCGTTTGCGCAGTCGCCGGCTGCAGGCGTCCCGACGACGCCGACCGACGGGACGACGCAGTACGGCCGACCAGTGATGCATTCACAGCAACCCTTCGCTGTCACCGCCGTTCTCGAACGCGGGGCCGCAGCCATCGTGGACGCAGCGAGTAGCGCACTCGACAGGAGTCAGCTGGTGCACTACGACGACGTCGGGGCGGACGAGCGTCACCGTCGTATTCGATCGTTGTTCGAGGTAGTGCTTGCGTCGCTCGATCAGCGCGACCTCGTTCCGATCCAACGGTATGCAGAAACCATCGCCCGCGAGCGCTTCGAAGGCGGTTTTGGTATCTCTGAGGTTCAGACGGCCTTCAACGTCCTCGAAGAAGCCACGTGGAGGCATGTCGTTGTGTCGACCGATCCTGCCGAACTTGCTGAAGCCATCGGCATCGTGGCGACCGTGCTCGGCGCCGGCAAAGACATGCTTGCGCGAACCTACGTGGCACTGGCCACGGAGCGCCACGTGCCTTCGTTGGATCTCACCGCCCTGTTCCGCGGCGGACGCTGACATTCGCGCTGGGGACAATGCATCGGCTGGTCGTTGCAGCTCGAAATTGTTCGGTTGTCGAAAGGGATAGTCCGTCGAGAACAGCAGGTGGTCGATCGTCGTTGCGCCGAAGGCGTGGTGGAGCAGTGTTTGCGGGCAGCTCCTGGCGGGTAGAGATGGCGTATGTATATCGGTGGAGGTATCGGCCTTCTTCTCATCATCATCATCGTCATCCTGGTCCTCAGGAGATGACCATCCCGATCTCGTGCGCGTGCTGAGCGCAGGTCTTCGATGACAAACTCAGCAGCGGCAACGTCGAGTTGTCGACGCGCTCGACTGGTCCATACCGAAGAGTAGTCGGGCATTGCCAGCGGTGAACTTGCTGAGATCTTCGTCAGTGTCGAACTCGATTAGGCATTGCTTCAGTTCGTCCTTGATCGGTCGTTGGCAGGGGTAGTCCGTCGGGAACAGCAGGTAGCCGATCGTTGTGGCCGCAAGGGCGTGGTGGAGCAGCGCCGGGTTGGACATGCCGGCACTCGAGATGAAGAAGTTCGAGCCCACGTAGTCCGAAACCTTTCGATCCAGGCCAGCGGTACGCGACAGGCTGTCGTGTCCTCCACGTCGTCGACCCGCTCGAAGGCATGCCGCTGAGCGATCGCGATCGACGGCGAGTTGTCGGATGGATCACCAACGTGGCGACGCCGACGTCGGTGCCACTTCTCAGCTGGGCCAGCACCAGCCCGACCGCTCGGGTCGCATAGCCGCGCCTGCGGTGTTCGGGAAAGACGCGGTCGCCGATGTTCACTTCGTCCGGCGCCAGCCACCCCCGAGCCGTCAACGATGATGCAGTACTTTGGGCGAGGAACGACAGATCCTTCGCCGATGAATCGGCGGAACACCGCATCTCGGCCGGCGATGATCAGTGGGACGCCCTCGAGTGTTGATGGACGCAAGGTCACCACGCTGTCCGACGATGATCCCGCATCAGTCTGGCGTCGACGAACGGGCGCTGCTGCGAGTTGCGCGACCGAGGCCATGGCCAGCTCGCGACGCATCGGGTCGGTGGCGTTGCGGGCGTGACGACCAACACCCCGTTGATCGAGATGCGCCGCCGGGAGCCGGCGGTCGGGGACGACGTCAGCCATGGCACTCCCTCGCCCGCCACTCAGGTTCGGTAGGCGGCACTGGGAAATTCGATCGTCCACGGCGCTGAGGCTGTGGTAGGAAGGCAACGCCAATCTCCTCTGGAGGATCTCATGCATCAAGCGTTGCTGTTCATCGATCTGGGATGTGATGCCGATCTAGAGGATGTGACGCGAGATGGCAATGGTAAATTTGGGGATCCTGGCGCATGTAGATGCGGGTAAGACGACCCTGACCGAGCGGCTGCTTTACGCGGCTGGAGTCATCGATGAGGTCGGTCGCGTAGATAGCGGAACCACACAGACGGACTCGCTCGCGCTGGAGCGCCAGCGCGGGATCACGATCAAGTCCGCTGTTGTCTCGTTTGAAGTTGACGGTGTGACGATCAATCTCATCGATACGCCGGGACACCCGGACTTCATTGCCGAGGTCGAACGCGCGCTGGCCGTGCTCGACGGTGCGGTTCTGGTCGTGTCGGCGGTCGAAGGTGTCCAGTCACAGACGCTGCTGCTGTTTCGTGCCCTGCGCCGGCTGCGCGTGCCAACGATTGTGTTCGTGAACAAGATCGATCGGGTCGGAGTGGATGACCGACGAGTGCGCGAAGCAATCGCGCAACGTCTCACAGCGAATGTTCTCGCGATGGGTGCGGCGTGTCGCGTCGGCACGAAAGATGCCGGATTCTCCATCCATGATCTGCGCGACCCGACGTTCGCAGCGGCCGCAGCAGAGGTGCTGGCCGACAACGGCGACACGATCCTTCGCGGCTACCTCGACGGAACACCGGGCGCTCCACACGTGCTTGGCCAGGCGATCGCCGAACAGACCACCCAGTTCCAAATCCTGCCGGTCTTCTTCGGCGCTGCGTTGACCGGCGTCGGTATTACCGATCTGTTGCATGCAATCCGGAAGGTGCTGCGTTCCGTAGAGAGTGACACGAACGGATTTGGGTCGGGAGCGGTGTTCAAGATCGAGCGAGGAGCCCTACCTCGACCACGGCCGCCTCACCGGTGTGACGATCGACGAGGCCGCCGCTGCGTGGATTGTTGACACGTTCGCCGGGAAAGACGCGTTGATCGTCGCTGACACGAACGCGATTCTCAGCGCGCTGCCAGGCGTTGTTGGCCGTCAACGGCCGGCTCGGTGTCCGTGTCGGCACCGACGCCGGCGACAACGCGATCTACGTCGGTGACATGATCCAGACTCGCGAGAACACCAGCGTCCTGGTCACCAATGACGGGGAACGGGTCAGCAACCGCGACGTCTGGCGAGTCAGCGGCCGAAACTGTGACGGTTCTCTGACCGCTGTCCACACCCGACGCTCGACACACGTCACGATCACACGGGACTATTTGGAAGCGCACGTGCAGCTCGCCCACTGCGTCACCCCCAGCAGCACCCAGGGCCGCACGATCGACACCGGCACGATCATCGTCACGCCACGCACGACCGCCCAATCGCTGTATGTCGGCATGACACGCGACCGTGAAGGCAACCGTGTGTTCGTCGTCAGCAACGGTCACGACCATGACGAGTTCAACCTCGGCGACCTCAGCGTCGACGTCGCGTTCGCTGCCGCCGTCACCCGCGGCGACAACCAACAATCCGCACATGCCACCACCAAACAATGGGCAGCGACCGCCCCAGCCCACCAGCAGTCCCGAGACGCCGACCGCCGCCGTGATACCGCGTTGACATGGTGGACGCAACGCCAACAGCAGCTTCCCGACCTCGTCCGCTACGGGCTGCGCCAACATCACCAGCTCGTCGTCGACGATTTCGCACGCCGCAAACCATCCGACTGGAGCCGTGTCGTCAACGCTGCGCTCGGCCACACCGACTGGCGTGACCGGCGCGCCGGTGCGCAGTTTGTCGAGCACCTCGCCCTTCTCGCACCCCGGACCACGCCAACAGGGCCGAACTCGCCAACCGCCGCTCGCTCCTTCGAGCGCTGACGCCACCACGCCGACACACGCCGACCGGCGATCACGCCGCCACGTTGTCCGTCTCCGCACGGATCCGTCATGGCTCATTCAACGCCGAACGAACCTGCGCCCGCGGTTCGGGTAACGCTGTGAGCACAGCGCCGACGGCGTCGCGCTCGCGGACCAAACGATCTAGCTCTGCGAGCACCTGCATCACCTCGGGCCGACAGCGATGCGATCGCCGCCGACCGTCGCAGGTGCTCGACTTCCGTGACCGATATCGCCATCAACCAAGTATCGAACAATCGTTCGGACCCTGCAAGCCCGTCGATCCCGGTAATGGCGCCTGAGGGACGCCCCGGTGTTCCACGACCGAGCGAGGTATCCCCGACTACGGCTCGGGGTGTGGGTGCTCGACCACTGCGGTTCGTGCGACACGATTCGCTGCGGCCTCGGCCTTGACGGTTCGACGAACCCAGTCGGCAAACCCAGGAAGGGTGAATTGCAACTGTCCCTGGCGGGGAATCACGAGCAGGCCGTAGTCGTTGATCGCCCGATCGCGTGCGGCGCTCAAGCTGGCACGTGTGCGGCCCATACGCGTCGCGATGGCCGCGGTCGCCGCCAAGCCGCGCGGGTCTGCGACAAAGGTTGCGGCGACCAGAAATGCGCGATCGGCCGGTGGGAGTCGCTGCCAGTCCTGAACGAACATTCGCGCCTCGACCTCTCGCTGAGCAATCAGACATCCTTGTTTAGCGTCCGCCACCTGCACTTGCGACCGCCCATCTGCTGCCTCCCAGGTGTGGTAGCCGACAAGCTGCACCGAGTACGGGAAGCCGCCGGTCGCTTGGACCATCATCTCCATCGCCCGCTGCGACACCGTTCGTCCGGCATCGCCGAACGGCACGGACAGGGCCTCGGTGACCGCGGCGTCGTCGAGCGCACCGATCGGGGTCAACGGCTGGCGGCCGAGGAACGTTGCGCCGCTTGCCCCGAACCGTTCACGAGTGGCGGGGAGCCCTGCGGCGAGCAGCGACAGCGGCAGGGCCTCGGTGTTGGCGATCTGCTGCAACGCCAACGCTAGTTGCACCAGGTCGTGCGGTGACGAGGCTTGGATTTCGTCAGCGACCAGCAGCACCATCCGTCTCTTCGCAGCCGCCGAGCGCGCCAGGGTGCTGAGGAGGTCGTGGAGGTCCAGGTTGTCGACGGTCGAGCGGCGAGGTGACACCTTCGCCTCCAAACCAACACCAGCCGGCGCACCCTTGATCGTCAACTCGACGTCGGCCTTCAGCCGACGAGGCTTTGTCTGAAGCGTCGCCTCGACGATCGGACGTGCCGACAGCAGACGGGCATTCAACGACTGTGCACCGGCCCAAGGGATGACGACGGCGCCGCGCTCACGCTCGAGCTGGGAGGCGATCTCCTTCAAGAGCACCGTCTTGCCCGTGCCACGAGAGCCGACGAGCACACTGTGATACTCCACGCGACCCGGCCCGCGATGTACGCCAGCAAGTACCGTGTGTACGAGAGCGGCTCGGCCGGCCAGCAGCGGTGGCGCTACCCCGAAACCCGGGTTGAACGGGTTCGGATACTTTCGGATATCTCCCGTGTCGATCGTCATGAAGTCACAGTACAGGGGCTTCGACCTGCATGTTTACGCTCTTGGATACTTTCGGATACTGCACTGCCTTTGCCATGCGTCGGTCGCTTCGATGGCTGATCGCCACGGCCGGTTGTTGGTCGAGCTTGCCCGACGTCGCTGCCCACAATATGGAGGTGCCGGCTGACGAAGTCATGCCTTCGAGCCCGCGCGTCGTGTCTGTTGCTGGGCGACGGCTGAGGTGTCGAGGGTCGAGAAGGGAAGTGCCGAACGCAGGTTTGAAGGGTTGCGGTCAGACGAATTTCGTCCGTGCCGGATGGGCCAGCGGCCGTGACTGCAGACCTCTCATGTGCTGCTGCTATACCCCAATTATACGAGGTTAGGCTGGACGGGCTTGCCGTGTCGATGCGCCCCGCGACCGTTGATGTCGCCGACAACACGCTGCGCTGCTTCGCCGGGTTCGTCGTCCGCGAGTTCGCGGATGTCGCCGGGTTCGTCGATGTCCGCCGCCCGCACATCGAGGCGTTCAAGTTGTTCTTCGCCGCGCATCTGACCGTCAAAGGTGTCCCGCCGGCGAGGAACACGATCCGCCAACGGCTGGGGATGTTGCGCAACTTCTTCGACCGGTTCATCGAGTGGGACTGGCCCGACGCGCCAGCGCGGATCCCGATCTTCTCGATCGATGTCCCCATCGCTGATGACCCACTGCAGCGCTTCCTCGATGACGCCCAAGCCGCCCGCCTCGCCGTCAAGGCCGCGGTCGCCGACCCGTTCGATCGGCTCGTGATCGAGGTGTTGTCGCCCACCGGGATGCGCGTTGGCGGCTTCTGTGGACTCGCCGATGACGCAGTGTTGGTGTTGAACGGGGAACCATGGTTGCGGGTCCCGGTCGGCAAACTGCACAACGACCGCAACATCCCGCTGCACGCGAACGCGGCGCAACTGATCGCCGAGTGGACCGCCGATCACCCGCCCGCAGGCGGCCGGTTGGTCCATGTCGACGGGCAGCCGTTGGACCGTCATCACGTCGCCCGGATCGTGCGTCGCGTCGCCCGCCAAGCCGGCCTCGGTCACGTTCACCCACACCAGTTACGTCACACGCTGGCGACCCAGGCGATCAATCGTGGGATGCGTCTCGAGTCGATCGCGACGATGCTCGGGCATCGCAGTTTGCGCTTGACACTCACCTACGCGCGGATCGCGAACAAGACTGTTGCTGACGAATACGCGTCAGCGGCAGCGAAGATCGACGCGCTCTACACCGCCACCGACCGCGAGCAACGCCTCGAACAGCTCGCCGGCGAGCACCGTCGCTTGCTCGCCAACGGCTGGTGCGACCGACCCGTCGCGACCGACTGTCTCTACGAGACGATCTGCGAAGGCTGCGGCTACTACCAGACTGCCGTCGAGTTCAAGCCGACCCTGAGAGCACAAGCTGACCACGCCGAGCGCAACCACCAACCCGAACGCGCCGCCATCTACAACCACCTCCTCGACGGCCTCGTCCAAGACGCCAGCTGACCCGCCGATTACCGGAATAGCCAGAACCGATCACCGGAATAACCCGACTCACCCTTGACAGATCACCGGAATAACTGCCGATCGGCACACGTCTTTCTGCGTTGACCAACGCGCCTGCGTCGCCAGCAACGACCGAGCATTCGGGGCGTGTGAAAGCACGGTCTTGGGCTGTTCGCTTGCTGAAGTAGTGTCCCGCCTCGGCGAGCCAATGCGCCACAGCAAGGGGGTCATCATGACAGCGCACGGGCAAACTGCGAAGGAATCAGTCCTGGCGGGTTTGGCGGTCGACGACTATGGCACCTCGGACGAGCGGCCACCCCTGGTGCTCCTGCACGGTCTGACGTTCGACCGCACGATGTGGCGTCCCGCTCTCGGGGTGTTGAGCCGCACACAGTCAGAACGGCGCGCGCTCGCGTTTGACCTGCCTGGCCACGGACAGTCGGCGCCGCAGGAGTCCTACAGGATGGACGACGTGGTCGCTTCGGTGCATCGAGTGATCGAAGAAGCGGGTCTGCGGGCACCCGTCCTCGTTGGGCACTCCATCGGCGCGATCGTCGCCACGATCTATGCAACACGTCATCCCACGAGCGGCGTCGTGAATGTTGATCAGCCGTTACAGACCGCAGGGTTCGCCGAATTTCTGCATTCGCTCGCCGAGCAACTCCAGGGACCAGCCTTCCCATCCATTTGGAACGGATTCCTGGCTTCCATGCACATCGAGCGGCTGCCACCGGACGCGCAGGAGTTGCTGCGCGCGACCAGTACGCCGCAACAAGCGCTTGTGCTCGGGTATTGGGACGACATCTTGGCCCAGCCCGCCTCGGCGATGGACGCAAGCTTCGAGTCGGTGCAGGCCGCTCTGCGGTCTGCCGGTCTGCCGTATCTCATCGTTGCAGGTGACGACGTCGACGACGCCTATCGGGAGTGGCTGCACCAGGTGCTGCCCCAAGCAATGATCACCGTGCTGCCAGGGAGCGGACATTTTCCGCAACTCGCTCACCCAGCGGCCTTCGCCGCGTGCCTAGCCGATACTGCGAAGTGGACTCTGCTCACCGCTTGACGCGCCAAGCATCGTTTCTGAATTAGGCACCCAGATCTGCCGATCGGAGTGGTGGACACGAGGGCCGCAATCGGGCACTATGCGTCGATGCGATTACTGCAAGCCCCCTTCGTACGGAGGGCTTGCTACGTTCTATTGGGGATTGGGATCTTGGGTTTCGTCCTGTTCGTGACAACCGAGAGCTGTAAATCCACTTGCGTCACCGACACGAATTACGGGCCTGCTATTGCCTGCGCGACCGTCGCGCTGGTTGTGGCCACGATGTTGTTCGTGGGTCAACTACACCAGCGTCGTAACAACCGCCAATAGCTGCCGTTCGGCATTTTCGAGAGGGGTGAGGATAGGGCACCATCCAGTCTTGCGCGACTCCACTACAATGGACCGCCGTTTGGCTGCCGCTATGGCGTTGCTCTCGCTCACAACCGCAAAAAGTCCCTTGCTTGTGCGATGGGCGTACCGGGAGTGGAACGGCGGACGGGTTGTGCTCGCAGCCGCTCCGGCAGTGCCATTCGTCGCCGTCGCTGCCTTCACGTTGTGGCAGCAACGCCGTTCCCCGACGATGACATGGTTCGCAGGTCGCCCGCTTTCGACGGCCCTGTTCGTCATGTCCGTCTGGGTCGAGGGAGCGTGCACGCTCGGGTACTGGATCCTGCTCCTCGGCATAGTCATGGTTCCCGTGGCCGCGGCGCTCTTGGCGCTCGCTTAAGTCCGGCCCCGGCCCGAGCGGAAGGCGCTGACGATTGCTCTGGCTGTGTCGGCCGTGCCGTTCGTGATCTGGTTCGCTGGTCGCGCCGACGAATACGCCAGTGAAGGTTTCATTGCAGGCGCCGCCATCGTGCTCATCCTCGTGGTTCTGAGCCTCCTCCGGCGCAGCGGTCCTAGTAAGACAGCCGAGGTGACCCAGTAGCCCAGGCGCGCGCCGGCACACTCCGAAAGGCTCAATTCCCGTGAGACTTGACAACTCCAACACCACGGGTCGATGGCTCGGTGCATCGTTCATTCCGAATCGCTACCTGGCCGATGTTGCCGGTCGCCGCCGACTGGCTCGCGCCGCTCGTAGTTGGTGATGCCGCGACTCGCACGGTCACCGTTGTTGCTGAACCGGTGCCCCTGTCCAAAGCAGCGCAGGATGCCAACCGACAGTTGACGTCGATCGAGGCAGACCAGCAGCAGAAGGAGAAGCACGGCTTTCGCCTGACTGCACGCGAACACCGCCGCCGGACCGACGTGGAATCACGAGAGCGCGAACTGGCCGAAGGCCACCCCGAGTTTCGCCACGTTGGGTTTGTCACCGTCACTGCCGATGATCTTGATGAGTTGGATGACGCCTGCGCACGCGTGGAGCAATCGGCCGCCCAATCGATGCTTGACCTGCGGCCACTCGCCGCTCGCCAGGCCAAAGGTTGGGTTGCGTCGCTGCCGTTGGGTCGTTCGGTACAGCGGGGGCGATGGGCGTGAACGTCGCTCGCTCCCATCGTCGACTGTTGCCGTCGGAACAAGCCCGGCGCGACCATCGGGCGGCCCAGGCGACGACCACGACGCGCCATCGTCGAGGTGATCAGCCAAGACCGGCGGTGTGGGCGCAAGCGCCGGGGTTGCCGGTCGATTGGCAACGCTCGACGATGGCTCACTTGTGTTCGGCGTATCCGTTTCATGCCGACGCCAGCTTCGGCGATCGCGGTGCGCTGCTCGGCACCAACGTCACCGGCGGGCAGTCGGGGTTCTATTTCGATCCGTTCGAGTTCTACAACGCTGGTCGGCTGAGCAACCCGAACATGATCGTTATGGGCTCTGTCGGTTTCGGCAAGTCAGCGACCGTGAAGGCGTTCGTGCGTCGTCTGCGGGCGGTGTATGGGCCTGACAGGTATCTGGCGATCATCGACCCGAAGGGCGAGTACGGCGCACTCGCCGCCGACCTTGGGTTGGCGACAGTGAAGTTGTACCCGGGAGGCGCCGATCGTGTGAACCCGATGGATCCCGGTGGCGGTGACTTGGACAGCTCGGTGATCGCTCGTCAGACCTTGGCCGCCCAACTTGTCTGCGGCGTGCTCGGTCGCGATCTGTCGCCGCTGGAGGATGCTGTCCTTGGATGGGCGATCGAGCAGCGCTGTCGCTCAAACGTGGCGTTCACCCTTCGAGATCTGAGCAGCGAGATCCTCGACCTGCCCGACGAACTGGTGCGACTGTCGCGGCACACTCCGCTCGAGCTTGCCCGTGCCACCGCACCCGTCACGTTCGCGCTCGACAAGCTGTGCTCTCGCACCCTGCGCGGCATGTTCGATACCGCGACCACCGTCTCTGTCGACTGGGACAACGGCCCTGGCGTGGTCCTCGACCTGTCGGCCGTGTACTCCAACAGCGACGCCCTGCCACTGGTGATGGTCGCCGCCACGCACTGGTTGACGGGCGCGTTGCGCGGCCATCCGCAACGTCGATCGATTCAAGTTGTCGACGAGGCGTGGGCCGCTGTCAAGCACGGTGCTGCCTACTTCCAATCGTCACTGAAGCTGTCACGCACCTACGGAGTAGCGACTGTGCTCGTCTGTCACCGACCGTCCGATCTCACCGCACAGGCCGACGACGGCACGGCCTCGGCAAAGATCGCGGCCGGTCTGCTGAGTGACATCCAAACGAGGGTCCTGCTTCGCCAACCACCAGAGCAGCTTGCTGCCGCGGCGGAGATGTTTGATCTGTCAGAGCGCGAACGTGCCTGGCTTGGTCAACTCGTGCAAGGTCGGGCGATCTGGCAGATCGGGGCCCGCTCAGCCATTGTCCAAACGATCCTCACTGCCGCCGAGAGAAAACTCTTCGATACCGATCAAGCGATGGTTGACCCCGGTGAACGTCTCCCATGACCGCCGCCCACGATGGGACATCGGCGACGTGCTCGATCGCACCGATTTGTCTGTGCTCCTCGACGAACTCACCCAACCAGCCGAGCGACATGGGCCGGGACGACGTTGGCATTGCCCCGCGCCAGCCCACGACGATCACCGAGCTTCGGTCACGTTGCACCGCGACCATCGAGGTCACGAGCGTTGGCGATGCTGGTCTGGCGATCATCGCGGCGATGCGGTCGACCTCGTGATGGTGACGAGTTCGCGAAATCGCGCGGACGCTATCGATTGGCTTGCCAACCGTGCCGGGTTGATCCCCAACCATGCGCTCCCACCGATCCATCCGAAACAGCCGACCCAATCTGCGCCGGCGAAGGTGATGGACCCGCTCGTCGAGCACTACGTGAACATCTGTCGCAGCATCCTCAACGGGCCGGTTGGCCGACCAGTACGCGAATGGCTGCACCAGCGCGGCATCAACGACCAGACCATCGACGCGAACCGCATCGGCGCCGATCCGTCGCAGCGGCTTCTTCGCCGCCAACGCGGCCTGCCGTATGGCGCTGGTGTCGCCGCGACTTTCCCGGCCTTCGATCCGGCGGGGAACGTCACGTATGTGCAAGCCAGATACCTCAACCCGGACGACACGGGCCGCAAGTACGACAACCCGTCGGCTGTGCTTGCGCCCCACCCGCGACTGGCATTCCCCGTCACAACGACGCATGCACCGGCCGATGTGCTGGTTGTCTGCGAAGGGCTGCCCGACGCGCTCACGGCTGCGCAAGCTGGGTTCGCCTCGGTCGCCTTGCTTGGCGCGCAGACACCCGACGAGAACGTCGCCGCGCGGATCGCCCTGCACGCCGAACAGCGAGGAATGTCCATCAAATTGGTGTGCGACCCCGATCCCGCCGGCCGCCACGTCGCCGAGACGCTCACGCCGCTGCTCGCTGCCCGTGGTGTCCAGCCGACGGTCATCGTCGCTCCCGGCGGGTTCGACCTCAACGACTGGGCGCTCAACGATCCGACCTGGATCGACCAGATCGCATCGCGATCCGTGGCCATCGGTGGCGTGGACCCGGGATCGCGAAACGTTGACGCCGGAGTCGGAGCCGAGCTGTGAACGGGCCTCCTCGCAACTCGCCCTCGAACGGGAGTATCGTCTGCTGCACCGGTTCGGGGTGCCACCGCAACGCACCTTCCACATCGCATTTCGCAATGTCGGAGGTAGCACCGTGAATGAATCGACACTCGCCGGAGTCAGCCAAGAATCGACCATCTGGATCGTCTGTGCTGAGCGGACAAGCTTCGCCTCCTACCGGGGAGACACGCATGTCCTGTGAGTTCGTGTTCCGTCACGCCGGCGGCTGCTTGATCGAGATCCCCGACCTCGACACTCCTTGGTGCGCCCGACGCTGCTGGGTCGCGACGCTGTGGCACGACCCGACTGTGCGCGCGATCACCCGGCTTCTGTGGCACGCGGGCGAGCGGGGCTGGCAACTCCCCGTCACGCTGGCCGTCGGCGATGTCATCGAGTTCGGCGCGGCAAGTACCAACGATGGAGGCGAGACACAGTCGACGCATTGGTACGGCTGGCTGGATCACGCAACCGATCGCGCCCTGATCGTTCGCGGACCGTACCTTCACTCCTGCGCGGCGATCGATGCTGCACGGTTGCTCGTCGACGAGATCCGTCTCGCGCAGCTTGCCGAGCCCACCAGCGACGCGTCGGCCGTGACAGGTGGCGGCAGGCGCGTGTGAGCGAGCAAGGGCAGCCGCCCGGCTCCGGCTTCGAGATCGCCGTCGTAGGTGCCGGGGCAGCCGTTTGCGCGGCCGGGTTCGTTGCCTGGCTGGGAGCACGGCTTGGCACCCTGTTCACCGGTGGTGAGGTGCACGGCGGGCTGGGCGAATGGCTCCGAGTCGCGATTCGGCTGGCCCGCGGCCAGAACCCGAAGACGGCCTGGGGGCAACTCGCTACGAGGTTGCCCGCGACATGGCTCTACTGGGCATGCACCGCCGTCGTCTTCGTTGCCGCCATCGGGCTGGCGATCGGACTGATCGTGTTGTGGCGACGCCTCGGCAGCCAGAGCCGACGACGACGTTTCGGACAAGACACCGAAGCGCGCGAAGCAACCCATCGCGACATCGCCCCACTCGCGATCGACAACATCGTTCCGCCAACAGGCCGCATGCTGCTCGGCCGCATGGCTGGCACCGGACGGCTGCTCGCCACCGAAGACCGCGAACGCCACCCACTGCCGAAGCGGCTTGCCCGTCGGCAAGGCAATCGAGGATCGGTCGCGCTCATCGGCCCGACTGGGTCGGGGAAGACTGCGCTCGCCGCATCGGCCATCGCCACGTGGGATGGGCCAGTAGTGGCCGTGTCCGTCAAGCGCGACCTCTACGACACGACCGTTGCGGCGCGTGCCCGACTCGGCGAGATTGCGGTGTTCGACCCCGGCAACTCCACCGGCCTTCCCACGGCGCGTTGGTCGCCACTCGAAGCTGCCACTACGTCGTCGGGCGCGCTACGAACCGGACGGGCGCTCGCACAGGCGATCCCGCGCGGGGGAGTGACCAACGGCGACTACTGGGCCAAGCACGGCGAGAAGCTCCTCGGGGCCTACATGGCAGTCGCCGGTCTCGCCCGTCTACTCCGCAACAGCGACGGCACGCC
>JAYTOR010000075.1:0-28218 GCA_043747685.1 Actinomycetota bacterium | reverse complement strand
CGTCTGCTCTGCGGCGCCGCAGCCGATTGCGGTGGTTGCGAGATGTCGTTGCGGGATCTGATCGACGAGCACATCGTGTATGAGCAACGCGTTGCGCTGCGTATGGCTTCGTAGCGCAACGGCGGCCAGCGAGAACTCGACCCGGTAAGGTCGCAGGATGCAAGGCGATCCGAAGATCATCGAAGTGCTGAACGACGTACTGACGGCTGAATTGACGGCGATCAACCAGTACTTCATCCACGCCAAGATGGCGAAGAATTGGGGGTACGAGCGGCTCGCCGAGTACATCCGCGACGAATCGATCGACGAGATGAAGCATGCCGACGTGCTGATCGAGCGGATCCTGTTCCTCGAAGGTATTCCAAACATGCAGCGCCTCTACCCGATCAAGGTCGGTGAGACGGTGCCCGAGCAGTTCCATCTCGATCTCGCTGTCGAGTACGAAGCCGTGAAGCGCCTCAACAACGGCATTGCCACCTGCGTGGCCGCCGGCGACAACGCCACCCGTCACCTCCTCGAAGAAATTCTCGTTGCCGAGGAAAAGCACGCCGACTGGCTGGAAACGCAGATCGAAGCGATGCGCCAGGTCGGCGAGCAGGGTTATCTCGCCCAACAACTGCACGACTGATGCACGCCGACCGGGCTGCGAGTCAGACCCTGAGGACGACCTCGAAGGCCAACAGGCTGGAGCCACTGGATACTGGCCGTTGCGGTGCCGCTTCGTTGGGTGCGTCGTTGGCGTGGCCTGCAGCAAACGACTGACTGTCGACCCATGCCTGATAGGCGGCTTCGTCGACCCACCGGGTGTAGACGAAATAGCGGGTTTCGCCTGCGGTCGGGCGCAAGAGTTCGAAACCCTCGAAGCCCGGGGAGTTCTCGACGAGACCGGCACGACTGGCAAAGCGCTTCTCGAGCTCGGGACCGCTTCCCGGCGGCACTTCGATGGCATTGATCTTGACGACGGACATTTGCATCTCCTAGTTGGTTGCGTGCGCGACGACGACGGTCGTTGGCGAGCGCCGTCAGCGTACTGGCGACGTTCGTGGGCCAGCTGAACGCCACGACGCCGAATGAATCGAATACTCGCCGGGTCATAAGCGGGACGATCGTGCTGCGAATGATCACGTGATCGGCTACCTTTGCATACGGGAGACGACGAACGAGATGTACGGATGATGATTGGCGTAGACAACGAGGCCGAGCAGGTCGTCAGCGGATTTGCCGACACGCCTGGTGGTCTGATGCCGGCGCTCCACGCGCTGCAGCACCGATTCGGTTTCGTCGATCCGGTCCACGTGCCACTGCTTGCTTCGATGTTCAACATTTCCCGTGCCGAGGTCCACGGCGTCATCACGTTCTACAAAGACTTCCGCACCACTCCCCCGACCGGTCCGCTCGTCCAGGTGTGCCGTGCGGAGGCGTGCCAGTCCCGTGGAGCGAACGAGACGATGGCCAACGCCATCGCCCATGCTCACGGAGCAGTGGAGATCGAGGAGGTGTTCTGTCTCGGCAACTGTGCCCTCGGTCCCTCGGTTCGCGTCGGCGATTCGCTGTTCGCCAAGGTCGATGCAGCGCGGATGGTGCAAATCATCGACGAGGTTGCCAGTACGGGGCCACCCGTCGTGCCTCATACAGACAACGCCCGGGACACTTTCGTCAACCGCCGAGCGACGACGACAACGGTCTACGTGCCAGGCGATTCGGCTGCACGGTCAGTCGGTGCGGACGCAGTGGCCGCTGCGCTCGGCGCGCACGACAACCTGCGCGTGGTACGCACCGGTACCCGTGGCCTGCTGTGGCTCGAGCCGCTGATCGAGTTCGAGACGCCGGGCGGTCGAGTCGGCTTCGGCCCTGTCACCTCCGACGATGTCGAGGGTCTGCTTGCTGCCGGGTCGGCGAACGGCGGCGAGCACGCGCTGCGAATCGGCACGGTCGAGGACCATCCCTGGTATCAACGCCAGCAGCGAGTCACCTTCAAGCGTGTCGGCGTCATCGATCCGCTGTCGGTGACCGACTACGAGACACACGGGGGTTACACGGGCCTGCGGGCAGCGCTGGCGATGACCCCGCTCGGCGTCGTCGCAGCGGTCTCAGATTCCGGCCTGCGTGGTCGGGGTGGTGCTGCGTTCCCGACGGGCATCAAATGGCGCACCGTCCACGACGCCCCTGGTGCCGTCAAGTACATCTGCTGCAACGCCGACGAAGGCGACAGCGGCACGTTCGCCGACCGCATGCTGATGGAAGGCGATCCACTCAGCCTGGTCGAGGGCATGACGATCGCCGGCTACGCCGTCGGCGCATCCCAGGGCTACGTCTACATCCGCAGCGAGTATCCCGACGCGATCGCCGTACTGCAGCAGGCGATCGACGCAGCGCACGCCGGCGGATGGCTCGGCGAGAACGTCGCCGGTTCGAGCTTCACTTTCCACCTCGATATCAGGGTCGGTGCAGGCGCCTATATCTGCGGCGAGGAAACAGCAATGCTCGAAAGCCTCGAAGGACGGCGCGGAGTCGTGCGCGCCAAGCCTCCGCTGCCGGCGCTCGAAGGCCTCTTCGCCAAGCCGACCGTCGTCAACAACGTGCTGACGCTGGCGACGATCCCGATGATCCTCGCCGACGGTCCCGCCGCCTACGCCGCGTTCGGCATGGGTCGCAGCCGTGGCACGCAGGTCTTCCAACTCGCCGGCAACATCGAGCACGGGGGGATCTTCGAGACGGCCTTCGGGATTACTCTCGGCGAACTGATCGACGACATCGGCGGTGGCACATCGTCCGGGCGTCCGGTCCGCGCCGTGCAGGTCGGTGGCCCGCTCGGTTCGTACCTACCGCGGTCGAAATTCGGTCTGAAGATGGACTACGAGACGTTTGCCGCCAACGACGCCCTCGTCGGGCACGGCGGGATGGTCGTGTTCGACGACACCGTCGACATGGCGGCGCAGGCGAGGTTCGCGATGGAGTTCTGTGCACTCGAATCGTGTGGCAAGTGCACGCCGTGCCGCATTGGTTCGACGCGCGGTATCGAGGTCATCGACAAGATCGTCGGCGGCGTGAAACGCGAGGAAAATCTGCAACTGCTCGACGAACTGTGCGAAGTGATGGCGGACGCTTCGCTGTGCGCTATGGGCGGGCTGACGTCACTGCCTGTGCGCAGCGCTGTCAAGCATTTTCCGGCAGACTTCGAACGACCCGCTGTCGTTGCCTCATCAGCGGCGTTGGTCACGATCAGCCCCGACGGAGGCGCACGATGAGCATGACGCACGCACGACCGAACGCTCACGAGACCGAGCACGATCTCGGAACACCAGCGCCCGATCGCCGGCGGATCGCCGCCGAGGCGACCGTCGAGTTGACGATCGACGGCCAGCGAATCGCTGTCGCCGAGGGCACCTCGGTCATGCGCGCCGCCGCACTCGCTGGTGTCGACGTCCCGAAACTGTGCGCCACCGATTCGCTCGACCCGTTCGGTTCCTGCCGGTTGTGCATCGTCGAGATCGACGGCCGTAAGGGCACGCCGGCATCCTGCACGACGCCCTGTGCGCCGAACATGTCGGTGACGACGCAGTCACCGAAACTCGAACGGCTGCGCCGTGGCGTCATGGAGTTGTACATCAGCGACCACCCACTCGACTGCCTGACCTGCGCGGCGAACGGTGACTGCGAACTGCAGGACATGGCCGGAGCGGTCGGGCTGCGAAATGTCCGCTACGGCGACGAGGGCGAGAACCATCTCGGCCAGGCGAAGGACACCTCGAACCCCTACTTTCAGTTCGACCCCTCGAAATGCATCGTCTGTTCGCGATGTGTGCGCGCGTGCGAGCAAACGCAGGGGACGTTCGCGCTCACGATTGCCGGCCGTGGATTCGGTTCGAAGGTGGCTGCCGGTGCCGGCGGTTCGTTCATGGAATCGGACTGCGTTTCGTGCGGCGCATGTGTGCAGGCATGCCCAACGGCAACGTTGACAGAGACGACGGTCGTCGCTCTCGGCCAGCCGCGTCGCAGCGTCATCACGACCTGCGCCTACTGCGGAGTCGGCTGCTCGTTCAAGGCCGAGATGCAGGGCGATCAAGTCGTCCGTATGGTGCCGTACAAGGATGGAGGTGCGAACGAGGGCCACTCTTGCGTCAAGGGCCGGTTCGCATGGGGCTACGCATCGCACAAGGACCGCGTGCTCGAGCCGATGATCCGCGACACGATCGAAGACGACTGGCGCGTCGTGTCGTGGGGGGAAGCGATTTTCAATACCGCCTCACGGCTGCGTGCGGTCCAGGAGCGCCACGGCGTCACGTCGATCGGCGGCATCACCTCGTCGCGAACGACGAACGAAGAAGTGTTCGTCGTGCAGAAAATGATCCGTACTGCGTTCGGCAACAACAATGTCGACACCTGTGCTCGCGTCTGCCACTCGCCAACGGGCTATGGCTTGAACGCCACGTTCGGCACGTCAGCGGGGACGCAGGACTTCAAGTCGGTCGAGCAGGCCGACGTCATCCTGCTCATCGGCGCCAACCCGACGGACGCCCACCCGGTGTTCGCCTCTCGTATGAAGCGGCGTCTGCGCGAAGGCGCACAACTGATCGTCGTCGACCCGCGCCGTATCGATCTCGTGAAGTCCCCGCACGTCGAGGCCGCAGAGTTCCTGCAGTTGCGACCTGGCACGAACGTGGCGATCGTCAACGCGCTCGCCCACGTCATCGTCACCGAGGATCTCGTCGACCACCGCTTCGTCGCCGACCGTTGTGATCCGGCTGCGTTCGCCAAGTGGGCGGCATTCATCGCCAAGCCCGAAAACAGCCCAGAAGCGAACGAGCGATACACCAACGTGCCTTCCGCCTCCGTACGCGCCGCCGCCCGGTTGTATGCAAACGCAGGGAACGGAGCGATCTACTACGGCCTCGGTGTCACCGAACACAGCCAGGGTTCGACGATGGTCATGGGGATGGCCAACCTGGCGATGGCAACCGGCAACATCGGTCGCGACGGCGTCGGTGTCAACCCGCTGCGCGGACAGAACAACGTCCAGGGGTCCTGCGACATGGGTTCGTTCCCGCACGAACTGTCCGGCTACCGACACATCTCCGACGGCACCGTTCGTGCGCTCTTCGACGACCTCTGGGGCGGCACATTGTCGCCGGAGCCCGGTCTGCGGATCCCGAACATGTTCGATGCCGCTGTCCATGGTCACTTCAAGGGCCTCTTCGTGCAGGGCGAGGACATCGCCCAGTCAGACCCGAACACTGCACACGTGCTAGCTGCGCTGAAGGCGATGGAAGTCGTCATCGTTCAAGACCTGTTCATCAACGAGACCGCCAAACTCGCCCACGTCTTCCTGCCCGGTACATCATTTCTCGAGAAGGACGGCACGTTCACCAATGCCGAGCGCCGCATCAACCGTGTCCGCCCGGTGATGAAGTCGCAGACCGGTAAACAGGAGTGGGAGGTCGTCGCCGATCTGTCGGCGGCGCTGGGGTTCCCGATGAAATACGACAGCAGCGCTCAGATCATGGACGAGATCGCCATGCTCACGCCGACGTTCCAGGGTGTCTCCTTCGACCATCTCGACAGGGTCGGCAGTGTCCAATGGCCGTGCAACGACGTCAATCCGCTCGGCACGCCGATCATGCACGAGAGCACGTTCGCCCGTGGCCTCGGCCGATTCATGGAAACACCGTACGTGCCGACCGAAGAGCGTTCAAATCGCCGGTTCCCGCTTTTGTTAACGACGGGTCGCATCCTCAGCCAATACAACGTCGGGGCGCAGACTCGTCGTACCGAGAACGTGCAGTGGCACGACGCGGATCGACTCGAGATCCACCCAGCGGACGCCGAGGAGCGTGGCATCACCACTGGCGACACCATCACGCTCGCCAGCCGCATCGGAGCGACGACAATGCCGGCGCTGGTGTCGGACCGCGTGCCCCAGGGTGTCGTCTACACGACGTTCCACTACCCGATCAGTGGTGCCAACGTCGTCACGACCGAGGAGTCGGACTGGGCGACGAACTGCCCGGAGTACAAGGTCACAGCCGTCCAGGTGTCGCCTGGGCACAGTGTCGCCGACCTCGCCGACCTCGCCGACCTCGCCGATTCGCCGTTGCGACCCAGCGGTGCCGGGGCCGATGACGCCGACGTGCATCCGCAGAACCGCGTGCATGTGTTGGCGAAGATGGCCAACCAGATCGCCCGCCACCTGTCGTACGAGACGCCGGACGAAACCGCCAAGCTCGTCGCCGCCCACATCAACCGCTTCTGGGAGATCGACATGCGGACGGACCTCGTCTCCGCTTCCGGCGATGGCAGCACGCACCTCGACGATTCGGTTCGCAAAGCCGTCGCCCTCGTCGACCGCTGACCACAGCTGCGGGCACGCACGCCGAACAATCGGCGAGGCGCTTGGAATTGGTGCGGAGTGCGTCGGTGTCAGCACCATGCGTCGGAGAAATCGCACTTATTGCAGTTGAGTAGTGCCCAACGCGGTAATTTCTTCGGAATCTCCGTCAAATTTCTACTCGACGTGCTATGTTTGCGCTGTCGGTGGTTGTGCCAAGCGGCGTGGAAATCAACTAGGGAATGGTCCGGTGGGCAAAAGCCGGCACTAGCAAGAGCTTCATCGTCGGGGCGTGCCGATCGCCAAAAATGCGCCGTCGGTGCGTTCGTGACACCAAAGGGAACGACATGAACAACAAGATCAAAGCCCTGGCCGCTGCCGGAGCACTCGCCGCAGCCGTGTTCGGCGCAACCGCCCTCAGCACCGCCACGCAGGCAGCACCGGCGATCGTCGCAGCGGCACCGTCGAGCACCATTGATAATACGGTGACGTCGACGTCGACAACACTCACCGTCGACTTGAGCGGTTACCCCGGCACCGCCAACGTCGACGTTTACATCGGCGATGGGAATCCGATATCGGATGCGTTCTCCATGGAATTCGGTAAGACGTACAGCGCGCCATGTGGGGTGAGCTACAAAGTTGACATCTACCCGGCAAACCAGGACGCCATCATCCTGACCGGGATGACACACACTTGCCCCCCTGCCACGACGATGGCACCGGACACGACGATGGCACCGACCACCACGATGGCACCGACCACCAACTCAACGACCACGACCGTGGCCGGCGCAACATCGAGCGTTCCCGCCACGAGCCCGACAACGGCCGATTCGACGCCGACCAGTGTTGGCCTTGAAGTCGGCGTTGCGGGATTGCCGGTGTCGAACAACGGCGGACCCGGGCCAACCGCCGTGGCGCCGACGGCGCTGCCGGCGACCGGCGGAAATGTCAACATGCTGCTCGTCTTCGCCATCGGATTCCTGCTTGCCGGTGCCGTACTCGTGCTCGTGATGCGCACGTCCACACGACGCGCCTGAGTCATTCGACTCGACGCACGAACTCGCCGATGAGCCGGTACGGCTATTCGACGTTCACACCCACCTGGTGGTTCGCCCTCCAGTGACCGGCGCAGCCATGCGTTCCCGTTGGCTGCGTCCGACGGCGCCTCAGTCGGTCGAAGATCATTGCCCGGTCTTCGACCGGCCGGCGCAACGCCCGAACGCCAAGGGTTGCTCTTCGATCGGAACCCGAGTCACGGGAAGGCGCAGAGGTTGCGAGATTCCGTGACACGGTCCGACTTCAGCGGGCCCGGGCGGCTCGGTCATCCACTCCTGATTCATCCGCTCGGTCGTCTCCAGCAATCGGGAACCGATGCCTCGGTGGCGGCGTCGAAGCTCCTACGTGGTGATGAGAACGCTACGACGAGTGCGGGGAGCAACGATGAGGACACGACAGTCATCGACACAGACCGTCCGGACCGGCGTGGCGTTGATACTCGTCGGCCTGCTCGTCACCGGGGCGTGCTCCTCAGGCGTCAGCCGAACAGCGCCACATCTGACGGTGCCCGGCACGACGACCGACAACACGACGACGGCCACGACGACCGACAACACGACTACGGCCACGACAACGACCGCAGCGACGGGCACGACCACATCGACGGGTGCTGGACCTGTCGGCAACCGCGAGGCGTTCACGGGCCTGAGGCTGAGCGCCGGACACGCGGCAACCTCGACAGCCCAGCCGACAAAGACCGTCGCCGGGGACCCGTTGGACGAGGCAGCGGTCAGTCAGGTCGAATCGCGGCTCCCGCAATGGGCCACCGATGCCAGCTTGGCGAAGGCGTTCAACTGGCCGACCGCCTCGAAGCCAGTACCTGTCGCTGGCAAAACCGTCGACAGTGCCTTTCCGGCAGTGGACCAAACCTCTCCGCCCACCGTTGTCGCCGGACCGCTGCATGTCCTTCGCCATCAGCCAGACGGACCGGTCGCCATTGCCCCATTCGTCACCATCACTTTCGATCAGCCGATGGCACCGATCACGACCGTTGGCCAACTTGCTGCCGGCGACGCACCGGCCACCATCACTCCGGCAATCCCAGGGCGTTGGCAATGGATCGGCACCAGCACACTTCGTTTCGATGCGACATCGACACAGTTCGATCGCCTTCCGATGGCCACCGTCTACACCGTTGGCGTCGCTGCGGGAACCAAATCGGCAACAGGCGGCGTGCTCGCTGACGCCGTCAGCTTCCAGTTCTCGACTCCACCCGTCACGGTCCGCTCATTCCAACCGACGGGGAAGACCTTGCCGTTGGTGCCGGTCTTCGCTGCGGTGTTCGATCAGCGGGTCGATCAGCAGGCCGTGCTGGCGACGACGACGCTGAAGACCGGTGAAGAACGGCACCAGGTACGGCTGGCGACCGCAGCCGAAATCCAGGCTGACGATGTTGCCCGGCGGATGCTCGCAGATGCGCCGGACGGCAGGTGGGTCGCCTTCCGTCCGATCGATCCGCTTCCTGCCGACCGCAAGGTCACGGTGCAGATCGGGCCCGGCACCCCGTCAGCAGAGGGTCCAGCAACGACGACCAGCGCCGCGACCTACGACGGCCGCACCTTCGCACCGCTTGCCATCACCGATGTCAGGTGCTCCTACGGGCCGTCGTGTCCTCCACCGACAGACATCGCCATCGCCTTCAACAACGAACTGGAGGTTGCCAACTTCGATTCGGGCAGTGTCCGTACCGATCCGCTGATTCCCGGCGTGTCGATCGGCGCCGACGGGAACACGATCACGATCCATGGGGCGATCCAGGGCCGTACGACGTACAAGATCACGATCGCAGCCGGGCTGAAGGACGTCCACGGACAGGTGCTGGCCACAGACCAGACCCGGTCGGTCGACATCAGTATCGCCGCACCCCGACTCCAGCAATTCGCCCAGCCGTTGACGACCCTCGATCCGCTCGCACCGCACCCGTCGTTGTCCGTCGTGACCGTGAATCATCACGACTTCCACCTTCGTATCTTCAAGGTGGCGCCCGCCGACTGGGGTGCGTACATGGCGTACCTCACGACCACGATGCAGGGGCCACAGATCACGCCACCACTTCCGAAGTGGCCGCTACTGCTCGACACCACCGTCGCCGTCGCCGCAGGAGACGACCGTGCAATCGAGACGGCGGTCGATGTGTCGCCGCAACTCGGCGGGGCACACGGTCATGTCGTCGTGGTCGTCGAGCAGACCGAACACTACGACAGCAACAGCAGCGACTATTGGAGCAATCGGCCGGCAATCACGTGGGTCCAGGCGACGTCCATCGGGCTCGACGCCTTCAACGACACGACGCAGTTGCGGGCGTGGGCCTCGGATTTGCGGACCGGCGCGCCGCTCGCAGGAGTCTCGATCACCCCGCACACCAGTGCAGCGAAAGGTGTCACGACCGACGCCAACGGCCTGGCGACGATCGCTCTCGACGGCAATTCCGTCGATGCCCTCGTGGCAACCAACGGCGACGATTCAGCCATACTGCCGAACGGTTTCTACGGAGGCGGGTGGCAGGCAGTGCCATCGCAGGACCAGGCCAGATGGTATGTGTTCGACGACCGTCAGACGTACCGCCCTGGAGAAACCGTCAGCATCAAGGGGTGGGTGAGGCGACTGGCAGCCAACCCCGACCTGCAGTTGCAACTGTTCAGCGGTTCGACGTCGGTCAGCTTCAGCGCCCACGACGGCCAGGGAAACGTCATCGCCTCCGGGCAGGCGTCCGTCGATCCGATCGGCGGATTCAACCTCAGTTTCGCTGTCCCCGCGGATGTCAACCTCGGCTCGTCGTCGGTGGAACTGCGGCTCAGCGGTGCCGACGGCCTGTCCGATCCGACGTTCCAGCACGGCATCCAGATCCAGGAATTCCGCCGTCCGGATTTCGAAGTTGCCACCCACACCGACAGTGCAGCGCCGTTTGTCCAGGGCACGGCGCTGACTGTCGCCGCCGATGCCACCTATTACGCAGGGGGGCCACTCGGTTCGGCACCTGTCGCCTGGCAGGTCACCACTGCCGCCGCTCGGTATTCGCCGCCGAACTGGGATTCCTACACCTTTGGGATCTGGACGCCGTGGTGGTACGCAGACGATGCCTACCGGGGGTACGCAGTTGCCTCGATTCCATCTCGTGGTGGGCCGTGTTGCGACCAACCTCCTGGCCAGCCGTCGGACCAGGCGAAGATCTCGTCGTTCGCCGGCACCACCGACGCAGGGGGTAGCAACTATCTGCAGGTCGACGTCGGAAAACTCGACGACAAGCTCAGCGGCCTGCCCGTCACCGTCACCGCCGAGGCGACCGTCACCGACGTGAACCGTCAGGCGATCACCGGCAACACGACGGTGCTCGTTCACCCGGCAAGTTTCTACGTGGGCCTGCGGAGCGACCGCACCTTCGTCAAGCGCGGCGAGCCGCTGACCATCGATGCCGTCGTCACTGATATCGATGGCACGGCCGTTCCGGGGCGCACGATCCAGGTGATCGCGAGCCGGACCGAGAGTGTCTTCCAACACGGTCAATGGGTCGACACGAACGTGGACGTGCAGCACTGCGATGTCGTCTCCACAGCCACCGGCGTGACATGTTCGTTCACCCCGTCGGCCGGGGGTACGTACACGGTCAAGGCAAGCGTCACCGACGATCACGGTCGATCGAGCAGAACCCAACTGACCCGGTGGGTCACGGGAGCAGACAGCGTTCCCGCTCGGAACATCGCTCGACAGGACCTCACCGTTGTCCCGGACAAGGCCGAATATCAGCCCGGAGACACCGCCCAGGTCTTTGTCCAGTCGCCGTTCACCAATGGAACCGGCATGCTGACACTGACTCGCGGCGGCATTGTCTCGACCACGCGTTTCGATGTCGCCAACGGCTCGGCGATCGTCCCCGTTCCGATCACCGACCAGGAGATCCCGAACGTCGACGTGTCGATCGAGGTCGTCGGCACGACAGAGCGCACCGCCGACGATGGAACAGCGTTACCGAATACGCCCCCGAGGCCGGCATTCGCGACCGGCAGCCTGACGCTGGTGATCTCGACGAAGTCCCGGGCGCTGACGGTCACGGCGACACCGAAGTCGTCGACCGTCGCACCCGGCAGTACGACGCAGGTCGATGTCACCGTCGTCGATGCAAATGGAGCACCGGTGAACGGCAGCCAGTTCGCCGTCGTCGTCGTCGACGAGGCGGTGCTGGCACTGAGCGACTATCGGCTCGGCGACCCGTTGGCAACGTTCTACGGGCAGCTACCGTCGTATCTGTCGTCGCAGTACGGGCGACAATCGATCGTTCTCACCGACCCGTTGGCGGTGGCCTCACAGGCAACCGGAGAGCCGACCGCCGGAACGACTGCGGCAACAGCCGCTGCATCGGCGACGACGACAGCATCGAGCGGCGCTGAATCCGGTGACAGCAAGTCGGCAATGCCTGCAGTCGCTCTGACATCCGGACAGACGAACCAGGCGCCGGTTGCCGTGCGCACGAACTTCGGTGCGCTCGCCGTCTTCGATCCCTCGGTCGTCACGGACGCATCCGGAAAGGCGACCATCGATGTCCCTCTCCCTGACAGCCTGACGCGATATCGGGTGATGGTCGTAGCGGTCGCAGGAGCCGATCGATTCGGTTCGACTGAGTCGAATATCACCGCTCGTCTGGCGTTGATGGTCAGGCCGTCCGCACCGAGGTTTCTGAACTTCGGCGATACCGCACAACTTCCTGTCGTTGTTCAGAACCAGACCGACACGGCGATGCCCGTCGATCTCGTCCTCCAGACCGACAACCTCACAGTGACCGGTGGCGCTGGACAGCACGTCGTCGTCCCGGCGAACGATCGGGTTGAAGTGCGCTTCGCCGTCTCGGCTGCCCAGGCCGGAACGGCGAAGTTCCGTGTCGCCGCTGTCAGCGGCGAGGCATCGGACGCGGCGACGGTCGAACTGCCGGTCTACACACCGGCGACGTCGGAGACCTTCGCGACCTACGGCGTGGTCGACGACGGAGCAACCGTCCAGCCGGTCACTGCCCCCATCGGTGTGTTCTCGCAGTTCGGTGGGCTCGACATCACGACCTCGTCGACGTCGCTGCAAGCGTTGACTGATGCTGTGCTCTACCTCGTCCGCTACCCGTACGAGAGTGCTGATGCGGTGGCATCGAGGATCCTGGCGATCACCTCGCTCAAGGACGTACTCAAGGCCTTCGATGCCCCTGGTATGCCGACGCCGAACGAGATGACGGCGACGATCAACGACGACGTCGCCGGCCTGGCAGCGCTGCAGAACGACAACGGAGGGTTCCCGTATTGGCAGCGGGGCGATCGATCCGATCCGTTCGATTCGATCGAGGTCGTCCACGCCCTCACCATCGCCAAAGCCGCCGGCTTCGCGGTTCCCCAGGGCGTCGTCGATCGCGGTCTCGGCTTCCTCGGCGAGATCGAGCAGCACATCCCGTCCGAGTACGGTCAGGCACAACGTGACAGCATCAGCGCCTATGCGTTGAACGTCCGCATGCTGGCAGGGTCCCGCGATTCGGCAAAGGCGAAGACGCTATTCGACCAGCGCGGCAAGAGTCTGCCGCTCGACGCCATCGCCTGGCTGTGGCCGGTGATCGACAGCACGTCGACGAGCGCGGCGATCGAGACGATTGTCCAGAATCTCGCCGTTGACACCGCCGGAGCAGTCACCTTCACGACGAACGCCGATGACGGCGCATACCTGACACTGCAGTCGGATCGCCGCACCGACGGTCTGCTGCTCGATGCGCTGATCCGCGTGCGACCGAAGAGTGACCTGGTCCCGAAAGTGGTCGCCGGGCTGCTCGCTGCACAGACCCAGGGACGATGGGACAATGTGCAGGAGAACTCGTTCATCCTGCTGGCGATGAAGCGGTACTTCGACACCTACGAGGCCGCAACGCCGAACTTCGTCGCCGACGTGTGGCTCGGTGATCGCCTGGCCGGAGAACAGCCGTTCACCGGCCGTTCGACCGACCAGGTGCGTCTGAGCATTCCCACTGCCGACCTTATCCAGGCCGGCGATGCTGCCATCACCATCGCCAAGCAAGGGGCCGGGCGCCTGTATTACCGGATCGGCCTGCAGACGGCACCGACCGATCTGCATCTGCAGGCGCTCGACCGCGGCTTCGTCGTCGCCCGCAGCTACGAGGCGCTGGACGATCCCGGCGACGTCAGTCGCGATGCCGACGGAACGTGGCACGTGAAGGCGGGTGCTCGGGTTCGGGTCCGTCTGACGATGGTCGCTGAAAGCCAGCGCACCCACGTCGCGCTGATCGATCCGTTGCCGGCGGGGTTGGAGATCCTCAACCCGTCGCTGGCGACGACGCCATCGGTGCCGACCGCTGATCACACCAAGAACGGGAACGGTTCTCAACCCGGAGACGGTCAGCAGTCGACGGTCCCGTATGACTTCGAGCCGTGGCACCTGACCTGGTTCGACCATCAGAACATGCGTGACGATCGCGCCGAAGCCTTTTCGAACGTTCTCCAGGCCGGAGCCTACGACTACTCGTACGTTGCCGTGGCCACGACGCCGGGAACCTTCGTCGTCCCCCCGACACGAGCCGAGGAGATGTACGCGCCGGAAACCTTTGGACGTGCGACGACGGACAGCGTCGTGGTCGGCTGAGGTAGGCGGCTGAGATGGCCGGCTGACGACGTTCAACGTTCAGCGGCCCCGGCGACGATCCGTTCGGCGATCCTCCGGAGCTGGCGCTGCTCGGTCGGGGTGAGATTGTCGAACATCGTTCTGCGGACCTCATCGACATGTCCGGGCGCTGCGCGCTGCAGCGTCTCGAAGCCGGCGTCGGTCAAGATGGCAAAACTGCCGCGACGATCGGTCGGGCACGGCATGCGGACAACGTGGCCGTCCTTGACCAGACGGTCCACGGCGTGGGACATGCGGCTCTGCGACCAACTCAACGTCTCAGCCAGTTCTGTCATCCTGATCGAGCGGTCCGGTGCCTCGGAGAGTTTCACGAGGAGGACGTAGTAGCCATGCGGCAGGCGGGCGTCGCGTTGTAGCTGCCGATCGAGCGATCCCATCACTGTGTGGGTCATCCTGACGAATGCCCGCCACGTCTGCTGTTCGTCTTCCGTAAGCCACCGCGCCGTCGCCATGGCAGCAATTGTATTCGAGGAAATGATTGATCGTTCATGTAGCTTGATCAGTAGTTGAACTCTCAAGTACGCCGGATTGTTGCCCCGGCACAGGAAGGCAAGCATCGTGAGCGTCAAAGAACTCGGTCACATCGTCCTCTACGTCAGCGACATCGACAAGTCCGTCGCCTTCTATCGCGACGTCATCGGCTTCAACATGGTGCTCGGAGGCGAGGGCGGGATGCCCGTGGCGATGTTCTCGTCCGGCCGCACCCATCACGAACTGCTGCTGATCCAGGTCGGCAGCGGCGCCAAGCCGATCCCGTCTGGCCGCCGCGTCGGCATGTACCACTTCGGTCTCAAGGTCGGCGATACCGACGACGAGCTGCGTGCGGTGCTCGCCCACATTCAGGCTGCCGGCGTGCAACTGGCGGGCGCCAGCGACCATACGGTCACCCACAGCCTGTACCTCTTCGACCCTGATGGCAACGAACTCGAATTGTATGTCGACGTCCCCGGCGTCGATTGGAACGACTTGGCGTCGCTCGGCGCGCCGACGAAGGCACTCCGCCTGTAGCCCCGATAGCGTTTCGGCGATGCGTAGTAAGCCAACCATCACGATTCCCGCCGGTGACCCGCCCGCCGATCTGCTGATCGAGGACGACGTCGTCGGCGACGGAACCGAGGCCACTGTCGGCAGCACCGTTGTCGTGCACTACTGTGGCGTCGCCTGGAGTTCAGGCCAGCAATTCGATGCCAGCTGGGACCGCAACGATCCGTTCGACTTCCCGCTCGGTGCAGGTCATGTGATCCAGGGCTGGGACCAGGGCGTCGCCGGCATGAAGGTCGGTGGCCGTCGCACATTGACGATCCCCGCCCACCTGGGCTACGGCAGTCGCGGTGCTGGCGGGGCGATCAAGGGTGGCGAGACGCTTGTCTTCGTCGTCGATCTATTGGAAGTACTGCCGGGCTGAAGCTCGTCAGGCGGTGACGAGTGCCGCTTTCACCAGTGCAGCAACCGTGGATCCATCGGCTCCAGGGGCACGTCTGCGCACCGCTTTGATGACAGCGCCCATCGCCTTCGGTCCCGTCTGACCAGCAGTGGCAGCCGCGGTGACCTCCTCGTCGATGATGCCTGCTAGGTCGCCGACGTCGACAGCCGCCGGCAGATACTGCTCGATGACCGCCTGTTCGGCCCGTTCTTTCGCAGCTGCCTCGTCGCGACCCGCCTGCGCATAGATCTCCACGCTCTCGGCCCGCTTCTTGGCCTCGCTGCGCAACACAGCGAGCTCCTGCTCGTCGGTCAGCGCGACCGCCCGCTGACCGGCGACCTCGGCATTCATGATCGCTGCGCGCACCATCCGCAATGTCGAAACGGTGAGCTCGTCGCGGGCCTTCATCGCCACGGTGAGATCCTGCTGCAGTTGGTCTTTGAGCGTTCCCATACCGCCATCATGTACCGGCCCTCGCCGGAATCCGCTGGAATTGAGCACTCGTAGCCCGACGAACCGTCGATCACCATCTCAAAGTGCTCGAGCGAGCCGGATTCGTGCGCGTCGTGCGAACTCGCCAGGTCAGGGCGATGACCGAGAAATTCTGGGGCAGGGCGGCGAAGACCATCGTCTTCCACCAGGGCGCCGACCCTATTTCCGAAGGAGCGCATCCTGATCAGTTCCTGGCGACTGCACTGTCGGAATCCGACCGCATCGCCGAGGGTGTCATCAGTCAGATGACAAGCGGTCTCCGCCATGCCCGCATCCCCGCTGACAGAGGTGCCGAATTCGGCCGACGACTGGACGCGATCGCCGCAGAGTTCGTCAGCGGCCCACGCGGCGGGGACACCGTTTTCGGTTTCTTCTATGCCGTGTACCCCACGGATCTGCCGGTGCTGCCGGCACCGAAATCACTATCGTGACGCCCACCGCTGCCAGGCCGGCGCCGCTCGGCAGGAACTATCACAGGGTGTTCAGCGCGACCGTCATTTCCAGTCTCGGCGACGGCGTCGATCAGATCGGGTATCCATGGCTTGCATCGGCGGTCACCCGCAATCCGCTGCTGATCGCGCTCGTCGCCGTTGCCCAACGACTGCCCTGGCTCGTGTACACCCTGCCGGCCGGGGTCATCACCAATCGTGTCGCTCGCCGTCAGGCAATCGTGCTGATGGACGTGATCCGCGGATGCATCACCATCGTCGTCGCTGTCGCCGTGCTCGGGCTCGGCAGCCAACTCCCGAAGCCGCCAGCAATTGCCGGCGTCGTCGGCACCCGAACCGGCCTGTACTGCGTGCTGCTGTTCGCCAGCCTGCTGCTCGGCTTCGCCGAAGTACTGCGCGACAATTCGGCACAAACGATCGTCCCTTCGATCGTCGACAAATCCAATCTCGAACGGGCGAACGGGCGGATGATCTCTGCCGAAATGGTCGCCAACACCTTTATCGGACCACCACTCGGCAGCCTGATGATCGCCGTCGCCTTCTTCTTACCGTTTGCCGTCGATGCCGTCTCGTTCTTCTTCGCAGCCGGCATCGTCTTCGTCATCGCCGGGTAGTTCCGCGCCAAGGCACGTCCGATTCGTGCCAGGGCGACCAATGACAAGGCGCCGACGGGCCGGGCGGCGGAGGCGTCCTGGAAGGCTGAACTCAAGGAGGGCGTCCGATAATTGTGGAGCCATCCGCTGCTGCGGTCGATGGCGATCATCCTCGGTGTGATGAATGGCGTCGGCGCAATGCAGATCAGCACGCTCGTCCTCTTCGCTCAGGAGGTGCTGAAGACGACACCGATCGAATTCGCGGTGCTGACGATGGGCGGTGCGGTCGGTGGCGTCATCGGTGCGACCGCTGCGCCGCGCATCAGCAGACGCCTCGGGAGCGGGCCATCCCTCTGGCTGACGCTCGTCAGCGGGGCGATCCTTCCGGCGATCATCGGTATGTCGTCGAAGTGGCAGATGGTCTTCGTGGTTTTCTCGGTGGCGACGATGGTCGGCATGATCTGGAATGTGATCACGGTCTCGTTGCGCCAATCGATCATTCCGGATCATCTGCTCGGACGGGTCAACAGCATCTACCGCTTCTTTGCCTGGGGCATGATGCCGATCGGCACAGCGATCGGCGGACTGATCGTGACCGTCGTCGAGCCGTGGAAGGGACGCGAGACTGCGCTCCGGGCTCCATGGATCGCCGCCGCCGTCATCGGTGCGCTACTCGCCATCTACGCGATCCCCCCGACTGACGACGTCGAAGATGGATGCAGCCAAAGCAGACGCACACCGCACAGACGATGCCACCGAGTTGCATCGACCGACCGGGGCTCCCCCAGTGGCATAGTCAGGCGGGGTTCGTGAGGGGGACGCTCGGGCGGATCGCCGAGAGCACCTCGGCGCAGCGCACGACATCGCAGCGCAACTGGGCGACGAGCGCTTCGACGCCGTCGAAGCGCACCTGGTCACGCAATGCGGCGACGATCTCGACCGTGATGTGCTGGTCGTAGATGTCACCGCTGAAGTCGAGGACGTGTGCTTCGAGGAGCCGCAGTCCTCGCTCCTCGTAGAACGTCGCCCGGCGGCCGACGGAGATCGCCGTGCGATGGATCGAGCCGTCCTCTAGACGGACATATCCGGCAAACACACCATCGGGCGTCGTCAGATCGTTGGGGTTGATGCCGAGGTTCAACGTGGCGAACCCGAGCGTCCGCCCACGCTCGTCGCCGTGCTCGACGATGCCGTCGACGAACACTCGCTCGTCGATCTCCAACTGGCGGGAAGTCGGCACCGCGGATCCGGATGTGGTCGAATTCATCGTCTTCTCCAACACCGTCACATCGTTCATGGTCGCAACTACGCCACCACTGTGGAGTCGGTTCGCGGGTGATGAATACGTGCCGATCAGCTCGGATCGAGAGTCGGAATCCCGTGCCTGCCGGTCGGTCGAATGCCAGGTAATCGTCGGGGTGTCGTTCGATGGTGGGGCCGTCGCAAGATATGTTGCGCTCGAAACGGCGCGTACGAGACACCGAGACCTACGCACGCCGATCGCACGTCCAGCCGAGCGCCAGGAGTACGGTTCACTCATGTCTCACGCCCCGGCAAGGCAGTTCACGGCGAGCGATGGAATCGAGATCGCCTACTTCAGTTGGGGTCGGGAATCGGACGAGGTGCCGGTCGTCCTGCACCACGGCTTCGCCGCCAATGCGCAGTCGAACTGGGTCGTTCCTGGTGTCGTCGGCGCGCTCGTCGATGCCGGTCGTCAGGTCGTCGCAGTCGACGCCAGAGGTCACGGAATCTCCGACAAACCGCACAACGCCGCTTCGTACGGCGAGCAACGGATGGCTCGCGATCTCGTCTCGCTGTTCGATGTCCTCGATTCGCCCGCCATCGACCTCGTCGGGTACTCGATGGGTGCGATCGTCGCCCTCATCGCCGCCAGTTTCGACACCCGTATCCAACGACTCGTCGTCGGCGGGGTCGGTGCCGGGGTTGCCGAACTGGGCGGAGTCGAACGACGTCACCTCGATACCGATGCACTCGCCGTTGGCCTACGCGCCGACGACCCGGCCTCGATCGCCGATCCAATCGTACGGCAGTTCCGCAAGTTCGCCGACCGCCAGGGTGCCGACCGATTCGCCCTCGCCGCCCAGTCAGAGGCCCGCAATACTTCGCCGATCGCCCTCGATCAGATCACCGCTCCGACACTGCTCATCGTCGGCGAAAAGGATCAACTGGCACAGAGGCCAGACGTGCTCGTTGCGGCGATACCGGGCGCCAGACTTTTGACAATCGCCGGTGACCACTTGAGCGCCGTCGCCAACCCGGAGTTCAGCAGGGCGATCGTCGAGTTCCTCGCCTGATGTCACCAGCCGGCGCGGTCACGCCGACCGTGATCTCGGTCCTTGGGTGACAGTGTCGAGCTCGTTCGTCTATTCCTTGCTGCGCCAACCACGCTCGAACGGCAGCCGCCATGCATGCGGGGCGATCAACTGATGGATGGCGTTCGGTCCCCACGAGCCTGGCGCGTACGAACGCACGGGTGACGGCGAATCGATCAGGCTGGTCGACAATTCCCAGAGGCGCTCGATGCCCTCCGAGGTCGTGAACAGGGTGTGATCACCGCTCATCGCATCGTGGATGAGGCGCTCATAGGCCTCGAGCACGTCGGTCTGACGGCCGGTCTCGTGCAGCGCGAACTGCAGGCTGAGTTTGTCGAGTTTCATGCCAGGACCCGGCCGTTTGCCATAGAAGGAAAGCGACAGCTTCGAAGCGTCTGCGAGGTCGAATGTCAAGTGGTCAGGACCGTGCTGGCCGACGCCAGAGTTCGGCGGGAACATGCTCTTCGGTGGCTCATGGAAGGCGATCGAGATAATGCGGGCACCCTCTGCCATGCGCTTCCCGGTCCGCAGGAAAAAGGGCACACCGGCCCATCTCCAGTTGTCGATCTCCGCCTTGAGGGCGATGAACGTCTCCGTGTCGGAGTCGGCGGCAACGCCCGGTTCGTCGCGATAGCCGAGGTACTGGCCGCGGACGACATGACTCGGTTCGATCATTCGCATCGAACGGAAGACCTTGTTCTTCTCCTCGCTGATCGCCCTCGGCTCCAACGCCGTCGGCGGCTCCATCGCCATGAAGGCGAGCACCTGGAAGAGGTGCGTCACGACCATGTCGCGGTAGGCACCCGTCTGCTCGTAGAACCCGACGCGCTGTTCGAGCGACAGGACCTCCGGCACGTCGATCTGCACGTGTTGGATGTGGTTGCGATTCCAGATCGGCTCGAACAGGCCGTTGGCGAAGCGAAAGGCGAGGATGTTCTGCGCAGCCTCCTTGCCAAGGAAGTGGTCGATGCGGAAGATCTGCTCCTCGGCGAACGTCTCGTGGAGATAGGCGTTGAGTTTACGAGCGCTGGCGAGGTCGGTGCCGAACGGCTTTTCCATGATGATGCGCGATCGATCCACGAGGTCTGCCTCGCCGAGCGTCTTGACCACCGCCCGCGCGGCATTCGGCGGAACACTCAGATAGTGCAGCCGACGGGGTTCGCCGCCGAGTTCGCGCTCAGCTGCGGTGACGGCGAGCTTCAAGGCCGCAGGACCGTCGTCCTGTGGAACGAATCGCAGTCTCGGGCCGAACTGCTCCCATACACGGTCAGAGACGTGATGTGCCGAGGAGAATTCTTCGCTGGCCTTGCGGGCGAAGTTGCGGAACTGCTCATCGTCGAGATTGTCGAGAGACGTACCGATGATGCGACAGTCGGGAAGCAGGCCGGCCTGTGACAGGTGGAGCAGACCTGGGAGTAGTTTGCGCCTCGCGAGATCACCGCTCGCGCCGAAGAGCACGATCACATGCGGTTTGAGTGGCGACATCAATGTCGAAGAGACGTCGTTCGGATCGGAATGATTGGTCATCTCGCCACGGTCCCTGACATCGCGGCATTGTAGGCGACACCGCAGCGCTGCTCGAAAGGACGATGAGGACGTACGTGGACTGCGTCGGTACGAGGCGTCGACGACGTTCCGCATCGGCGACTCCGGCAACCGCCTCTTCTGCTTTGCCTGAACCGTTTGGTACAGCGCAGTATCAGCGGCGGCAATCGGCCGGCACCAAAATGCTGAGATTTAGTTCCGGACGTCTGCGGCAATGGATTTTTTGCCGCTTGAAAGGAGCTGTATTCATATGATCGGATTCATTCTGTACCTCGTCGTCATCGGCCTCGTCGCCGTATTCATCGCCAGAGCTGTCGTGTCCGGCAAGGATGCGTTGTCCGTCTTCGCAACGATGGTGCTCGGCATCGTCGGGTCGTTCGTCGGTGGCTTCATCGGCTATGTGCTGACACACGAGGACGCCAGAAACGGCGCATTCCAGGCGTCCGGGATCATCGGCTCGATCGTCGGCTCGATCGTCGGGGCAATCCTTGCGCTGCTGGTCTATCGCGCCGTTACGGGTCGGTCCACTCACGGCGTCTGAGCACGGAGTTCTGCGTACAGACTCGGGACACCTTGGCCCTTCGGGCTGATAGCAAACCCAAGCGCGATGGTGGGCCGGCAGACGTCGGCCCACCATCGTTGTCTTCTTCCGCAGTTCGCCGTTGTGCGGCCGCAACCAGTCGTCGGCGCTGCAGCGTCCCCACCGGAAGCGGTGATGTCCGTCCCGTTCATCCGGTGCCAACGATGAAGTCGTTGATCACCCTCGCCAGCTCCGGCCCGCGATCTTCCTGGAGGAAGTGTGCGGCTCGAGCAATCGTGACGTGCGACTGACCGAGAGCGCCGGGCACCTTGACGAGGAACGGTCTGTCGCCTCCGGCAGTGATTGGATCGCTGTCGCTGAAAGCACACAGGAACGGCTTGGCGAACTGCTCGAGCACGGTCCATGCAGCCTCGTTGTCTGCCGATGCCGGATCATCCGCGCTCGTCGGCACGAGCGTCGGGAAGATCCGTGCGCCTGCCGTGTACCGATCGTCCGGGAACGGTGCGTCATACGCGGCGATGATGTCGGCAGCAAGATCTGTCATCGTCCCACCGTTGATGATCTGGCCGACCGGGAACTGCTCGGCGGTCTGTGAGAATCGCTGCCACGCGAGGAACGCTTTGCTCGGCGCGCCTTTGCCGGTCGGCAGGCCGGTGTTGGCGACCACGACACGTGCAAATCGATCGGGTTCTGCAGCGACGAGTCGCAGCCCGACAAGACCGCCCCAATCCTGTCCGAAGAACGTCACTCCGTGCAGATCGAGCGCCCCGAACACGAGTTGACCCATCCAGTCGACATGACGCGCATACGAGTAGTCGCTCTGCGCAGCCGGCTTGTCGCTCCGTCCGAAGCCGACGAGATCCGGTGCAACGACACGGTGCCCTGCAGACACGAGGATCGGGATCATCATGCGGTAGAGATACGACCACGATGGTTCGCCGTGCATCAACAACACGGGCGCCGCATCAGCGGGACCCTCGTCGAGATAATGGACGCGTATCGTGCCGCCGTCGAGATCGTCGATCGTTGCGTAGCGCGGCTCGAAGCCGAAGCCCGGAAGGTCGGCAAAGCATTCGTCAGGTGTTCGGAGCGATTCCATCACAGTTCCTTTTGTAGTCGGGTACCGGCTGGCGACACCCGTCGGACCAACGAACAATGCCGGGTGTCACGCTGTCGTCGGTCTCCCGGTCATCCGCCGGCGGAGCAGCCCGGCGATCGTCGTTCCCCAGACCAGAACAACGATGCCGTAGATTCCGAGTGGCGCTGCTGCTGCCGCACCGAACGCTGCACTGGCGATGCCGGCGGCAATGGCGAAGTCGCGCATCGAAGTTGTGAGCAGCATCGAAATGCCGATTGCCGGGCTCGCTCGCACGGCCAGCAACCAACCAACGAGTGCGCTTGCGGCGAGAAAGGCGAGTGTCGCCGCCAAGACGCCGAGGTACGAGGCAGAGAGATGGATCTGGCTGGCGATCAGTGCGACGAGCGCGGCAACGGCGACCGTGGCGGTGTTGGAGGCAGCTGCGCGATGCTCGACCCCGATCGTCGTACGCGCGCCGATGGCGATGCCGACGACGAGCGGAACGACGACGACCAGCGTCAGGTTGACGATCAGGCTGGTGGCGCTGACCGAGGAGTGTCCGGCTTCGAGCGCCAGCAGTGGACCGGCGAGAGCAACGCTGAGCAGTGTCGACCCGATGAGCATGACCGCCGAGGAAGCAGCCTGCCCACCTGCCATCGCCGTCGTCGCCACCGACGCGATCTCGCACGGCGCCAGCCCGATCGTCAGCACACCGAGCCGCAGGGGCCCTGTTGCGACGATGTGGGCGATCCCCCACGACAGTGCAGGCAGGACCGTCGCTCCGACGAGCAAGCTGATCACCAGACGGAACCGGACAGCAGCCACGCTTCGCAGATCAGCGATGGTGATCGTCACCGCCGTGGCGAACACCAGCACGACGAGCAACACGTTGATGCCATGGTGGGAAACCATCCAACGAAACGGGCGAGCCAGCGTGAGGCCGATGACGCCGGCAACCACTACCGCCGCCAACTCCGGGTATGCACGGATTGCCTGGCTGAATCGGAGCACGACACGAGCCTAAAGGCTGTCCCCTTCCACGATCACGGAGAACGGCAGGGTCCCAACTCGAACAAACCAGGCACACGTCTCGCCGGACGTCAGCTACGTGGAACCTCGATCCATGGGCGATCCTTGTCGACGCGCGGCTCGCCTGGCAGGCCGAGAACCTGCTCGCCGAGTATGTTGCGCATGATCTCGGAGGTGCCACCTTCGATCGAGTTCGCCCGGACGCGTAAGAATGCATGGCCCCATCCGTGGCTGACACCTGTCGATTCGATGTTCTCCGGGCGACGGAAGGTGTAGTCGAATCCGATTTGGCCTTCCGCTCCCTGGAGGGTGACACAAAAGTCATACACGTCTTTGTTGAGCTCGGCCATCGCCAATTTGGCGATCGACCCACCGGGCCCCGGATTGCCGATCTTCGCAGCAGCCGCCGTGCGTTGCAGGCTGAGTCTTCCGGCCTCGCCACGGCACCACAACTTCATCAACCGATCGCGCAGCGCCGGTGAGCGCCTCGATTCGTCCAGACCGCTCCACACCTTGACGGCATCGTTGGCCGAACCACCACGAATTGGACGGCTGCCTTCCCCTGAGGCAATCGAGACCCGCTCGTTCATCAGCGTCGTCAGGGCGACGCGCCATCCTTCGCCAACGGCACCGATGCGATTGTCATCCGGGATGTGCACATCGGTGAGGTAGACCTCGTTGAACTCTGCTTCACCGGTGATCTGGCGCAACGGACGGACATCGACACCCGGTGAATGCATGTCGACGGCGAAGTAGGTCATGCCCTTGTGCTTGGGTGCCTGCGGATCGGTACGCGTGACGAGCATGCCCCAATCGCCGAGGTGGGCGAGCGTGTTCCACACCTTCTGACCGTTGACCAACCACTCGTCGCCGTCGCGCACCGCCTTACAAGCCAGCCCGGCGAAATCGGATCCGGCGCCGGGCTCGGAGAACAGCTGACACCAACGTTCCTCGCCCGTGAACATCGGGCGCAGGAAACGGTGCTTCTGCTCGTCGCTCCCCCACGTGGCGATCGTCGGGCCGGCGAGGGCGAGGAAGAACATCGAGGCACTCAGCGGCTCGGAACCTGCTGCACGCAAGCGTCGTTCGACGTGACGGTTCAGATCGGGACGTATACCGAGGCCACCGAAGCCCTCTGCGAAGTGCACCCACGCAAGACCGTGGTAGTACCGCGCTCCGCGAAACACGATGTTGTCGGTCGTCGCCGGATCATGCTCGGCGAGCAGCGCATCGACGGCGGCGTCGATCCGTACCCACTCCGGATCCGTCGACCCGTCGTCGGTCTGGCGATCGGTCGTCGTGGTGTTGGTCATGATGGTGCTCCTATGGATCAGCCGGCGGCTTTGGCAGTACGGCATCGACAGCGGCGAGTGTCCAAGGATCTCACCATTGGGCTCCAACGCTCGAGCGCACCTGCGCGTGTCGATGGACAGTCCCCTGTTGACCGGCGGGCCGGACGATGACCTTTGCCACGACGTCGCCCGCTACCGGGCACCGCATCTCGCGCATACTGCGATATGTCGTGCCTCGTTCAGTGCCGCCGGGCCGATTCAGCTCGTACGCACGACGTCGAGCTGCAGCCAACGGCCGAGGTCGGCGATCTCGGCATCCACGGCCGCCGCCATCGCTGCAGTGAACGGAACGTCATGATGGACTGCGCCTACCCGCAATATCCCGGCATCGCGGTCGACGGTCGCGTCGAGCTTGCCGACCAGTCGGTCGCCGTACAGGATCGGCAGCGCGTAGTAGCCCCAGCGACGCTTCGCTAACGGTTTGTACATTTCGAGTGCGTAGTCGAACTCGAAGATCTCGAGCATGCGCACGCGTTCGTGTAGGAGCCGATCGAACGGCGACAGCAATGCTGCGCGGCCGGAGAACGGCTGGTCCAATTGATCCGGGTCGACCCGCCACTCCCCGCGGACGCCCTCGACGACAGCGGCCTCACCGACTTCACCGACATCAGCCGGCTCGACAGGGCACTCCGGTCCGCGAGCGCGGGCGATGCCGAGGGCGCGTAGCCGCTTGTCGTTGCGCATCGTCTCGGCCCCCTCGACTGCGTAAGGCACGGCCTCCGCTGGTCGCGCCGCCGGTGCGGCGAGGTAGACGTTGTCGGCGAGGTCCCACAGACGGTCCCTCCCCTTGCGACCGGCGACCGCCACCTCACCACGCTGCGCCATGAAATCCAGGAGCATCGTCACGTTCCTGTTGTTGTTCCACCCGGTCGAGGCCCATGGCGTGGCACACGTATCCGGCATCTCTCGGGAGGTCAGCGGCCCCGAGATCCGCAGCCGGTCGAGAATGGCGCGACGGCACGAGTCGTTCGATTCGACCCAGGTGGCCTGGGCTTGCTTGTACCCGCGCACGTCGCCTGTGACTGGCCACTGCGCCATTTCGGCACGGTACAGGGCGATGTCCTCGCCAGGCCGCAGCATCGCCCGATACTCGACGATCGTTCGATCATCCAACGCCGCCTGCAGGTCCGTCGGCGAGTACGACGACCCGATGCGGCTCCACAACACGAGGTCAGCACTCGGTGCGACGGCGTTCGTCGGATCGACCTGCAGCATCGTGAGGTGACGCAGGACGTCCACGAAGTCAGTCGGTCGAAGCGCATCGAGCAACTGCGCCCGCACGGCGATCCGCCGGGCGTCCGTTCGCGAAAGGCGATGCATGTTCGTCACGGAACACGAGCGTAGGAGATCACGACGGCAGCGAAACGAACAACGCAGGCACCACATATCGCACATGCTGCGAGATTCCGTGCCCACGACGGTTCTGACCCGTGGCGCCGCCACCCGATAGCCGCCGAGCTCCGTTGGTCGAGCCACCGGCCACCTCGGGTACATTCACCTCCATGCCCGATCTGCAACGATTCGACGCCCGCTCCGACATCGACTGGGACGACGTCTGGACTGCCTTCGACAACGACGGCGGGCTCATCGTCGAGCACTTCATCGCGCCTGACCTGCTCGAGCGGCTCGCCAACGATTTCGCACCACTGATCGAACGACACCGAGCCGGGAGCACGACGGAGGGCTTCTGGACCGAGTTCCACGGCACCCAGACGAAACGGGTGACCGGACTCGTCGCCCACTCGCCGGCCTGGTGCGAACTGTTGGTCGACGAGCGGTACGCGACCATGGGCGACCGCTACCTCGGTGCGGGCGACTATTGGCTGAACACCGCGCAGTTGATCTGCATCGGCCCTGGCGAGACACCCCAGATCCTGCACAGAGACGAGCTCAACTGGCCGCACGCCATCCGTGACAGCGAGATCACCGTCACCGCCATCTTCGCCCTCACCGATTTCACCGAGGCCAACGGAGCCACCGTCATCGCTCCCGGTTCCAACCACTGGAAGGGCGTACTCCCTGACGTCCCGGCGGACTCGACGTGTCGGGCGACCATGCCGGCGGGCTCCGCCCTCCTGTACAACGGCAAGGTCATCCATGGGGGTGGTGCCAACACCACCGCTGACCAGTGGCGCGTCGGACTCCACGCAGGGTTCTGCTGCGGCTGGCTCCGCGCAGAGGAGAACCACCAACTCACGGTCTCTATCGACGCTGCGCGCCTGATGCCGGAACGGATCCAATACCTGCTCGGGTACCGCTCATACGATCCACCCCACGGTCTCGGCGGCCGACTCGGCCTCGTCCACTACGACGACGCTGCCTCAGTCCTGTAGCTGGGTGATCACGCGACACGTGCATGTCGCCCGGGTTCAGCCACCCGATTTGGCTGATTCGGCTGCACGGCTAGCCTGAATCGATGGCGATCAGCGATGAGGAGTACGTGTCGATCACGACGTTCCGCAAAAGCGGCGAGCGGGTGTCGTCACCGGTGTGGATCACTCCGCTTGCAGACGGCACCGCCGGCTTCGTCGCCGACCTCGATTCCGGCAAGGTCAAGCTCATCCGCAACAATCCGCAGGTGACACTCCGGCCGTGCAGCGCCTGCGGCAACGTCGCCGACGGAGCCGTCGAGGTGACGGCGACCGCCAAGTACGTCACGGGGTCAGAGTACGACGCTCTGAGGGCAGCGATCACCGAGAAGTACAGCCTGATGGCGATGATCATGTCGATTCCGACAAAGCTCTCCAAACTCGTCGGCCGGCAATCGGACAAGACCGGCGCCGTCGTCATCACCTTCGAGTAGGCGCGTCGATGCTCGAGAAGACGATCGTGGACGCACGTCGCCACCATGTTCGGCGGCGGCCGGCTGTTCAACTTCTCACTCGACCGCGCCCGCGACCAGGCTTGGTCGACAGCCGTTCGTCTCCACCCGCTCGATGCCGGCGCACGCCAACGCGAGGTCGCCGAACTCGACCGGCTCGTCAGCATCCTCGCCTACATGATCACGCGCCTGTTCCCGCCCTTGGCGTTGCTGCTTCCGATTGCCAAGCACTCCGAGGACCACGACCCTCGTGGCGTCACGCGTCGACTGCTCGGCCGCCTCGCCTGAACGCCGACGCACCCGAGCCTGGAAGGTGCCGGACGTAGGTACTCGATGTCGCCGCTGGGGCCACGTCGAGGTCTTCAACGAGCGGTGCGTTTCGGCGGCAGCGAACGGGCGAACGTGACGCCCAGGGTGACCCACTTCGCGAGCTCGCGCTTGGTGCGAATATCGACTGGCTGAACACGTAGCCAACCATCCATCTGGCGCCCTCGCATCACCATGAACTCAGCGGG
>JAYTOR010000074.1:0-1779 GCA_043747685.1 Actinomycetota bacterium | reverse complement strand
TCGCCAAGCTCATCCCGCAACTGTCGAAGTCGAATCCTCCCCCGACCGCCGAAGCTCTGGCCGACATGATCGCCTCGCCGGCGTCGGTGGTGTTCATCGCCAGGCTCGACGGGGAGATCGTCGGTTCCCTGACGCTCGTCGCCTTCCGGATCCCCACCGGGCTTCGCACGATGGTCGAAGACGTCGTCGTCGACGAGGCAGCACGCGGCACGGGCGTCGCTGTCGCCCTCACAGAGGCGGCGATGAACGAGGCGAGACGCCTCGGTGCCTCGACGATCGATCTCACGAGCCGGCCGTCGCGTGTTGCCGCCAACAAGCTGTACCAACGCATCGGCTTCGTCCAACGGGACACGAACGTCTACCGGTACGTGTTGGGCATCGACGACTGATCGTCGACACTGCTGCTCCGACGGCGATGGCGATGGCGATGGCGGTCGGGATGGCGGTCGACGGACATCGAACTACGCGAGCGTTTGCTCGACCGAGTGGATGAACGCCTGCCAAACGGGATACTCGCTGCCGTCCCAGATCGACGCTCGAAAGCTTTCCGCCTCCGCCGGGGTCCATCCGAGGTGCTTGAGCGCATACAGCGAATAGAACGCAGTGACGCGGAAATTGGCGGCGCAGTGGATCAATACTCGCTCGGTTTCGAGCGGCTGCATCGCCCGCTCGAACGCTTCGAAGTCGGCGATGGTCGGCGCCTGCCAGTCGACCGGGATGTAGTGATACGCCATCCCCAGCGATTGCACGAGCGCCTCCTCGTCATCGACCGAACGGTGATCGACGGGTGCGAGGTTGATCACTGCGTCGAAGCGCTCGTGTGCAGCGTCACGCAACTGCTGAGCGTTCGGGTGCCCGCCGGTGATGACCCGGTCGTCGACCCGGCGATAGTTGTAGATCTCCTCGGTGCTCATCGTGCCTCTTTGTCAGTGGCCGAACTGTACCCGGCCAGAGCGCTCACATCAGATCCTGAGCGGCGTCGCGCACCTGCCAGTCGTGATCGGTGCGTGCTCGTTCGAGCGCCGCCTCGACCTGCGGGCCATCGAACGGGGTGAGGGCGATCACGGCGCGGCGGCGGACGGCCGGTTTGTCATGTGTGCCGGCGAGGATCGCTGCCAACCCGCGCTTGTCACCGATCGCACCGAGCGCGGCAATTGCCGCTTCGCGTACCAACGGCTCTCGATGCTCCGTCGCCAATGCAACGACGGCGAACAAGGTGGCGTCAGCCAGCTCGACGACCTCGCTCTGTTCACCGACAGCCCATGCTGCGGTCTCGACCACCTGCCAGTCGTCATCACCCAGTGCAGCCAGCAGATCCACGCCCGGCCGCTTCGCTGCAAGGTGGGCTGCACGGTGGCGTACCGTCGCAGCCGGATCGTCCAACCCGGCGCGCACGTCCTCATCTGTCAGCTGTCCGAGGCGGTGCAGGGCGGTCAGGCCGGTCGCCCGCACATCCGGATCGCCCGCAGCGAAGCCCTGCTTGGCCGTGGCGACGTCACCGGCGTGACCGGCAATGGCGACGTCCTGGCGCGACAATTCGCTGCTCACGAGGCGAGCGTCAGTGCTTGAGCAGGCTGGTGAGCGTCGAGATGGCGTAGATCGTGCCGAGGGCGATGATCGTCGCCAGCAGGATGCCGCTGACGAATGCCATTGCCGTCGACCCGACGAGTGCGCAAAAGCGTCGCCAGATCGACGTGCCCGTGTATTCCTTGACCTCGATCTGTTCCACATCGAATTCCCGTTCGGTTCTTCTGAGCGGGGGTGGTGTCCAGCGACCCG